>NZ_VRVD01000530.1:0-3273 GCF_008040015.1 Methylobacterium sp. WL18
GGGCCGATCCTCCGGCAGCAAGCCTTTCCCCAAAAGGGCGTATCCGGTATTAGCTCAAGTTTCCCTGAGTTATTCCGAACCAGAGGGCACGTTCCCACGCGTTACTCACCCGTCCGCCGCTGACACCGAAGTGCCCGCTCGACTTGCATGTGTTAAGCCTGCCGCCAGCGTTCGCTCTGAGCCAGGATCAAACTCTCACGTTGAAGAGATTGATCAAAGCTGATCACTACATCTTGACGAAGGCTCACATTGATCCGGGCGTTTCCACCCGAACCGTGTGAGCTTCCAAAAAGCGTATGACAGCTCGCATCCTCTTGACGACCCGACTTACGTCGGGTCCGCAAGGACGAGCGCCGTCCACGCTTCTCTTTCTCGTATTCACTTGTCAAAGAGCGGAACTGACCTTCGTCAGTACCTTGAAGAAACCAGTAAACCGCCAGGCTGCCCCGGTCAAGTCCCACTGAAATCTTCGGAAAGTCCGTCCGACCGGCTCGCCTTTGCTTGGCCACCGCGTCGGGAGGCGCCGTATAAGACGCCCCGCATTCCCCTGTCAACAACCCTTTTGCCGGCATTGCGAAGACGGCTCCGGCTTGCGCCGGGCGGCTGGCTCGCGATTCGAACTCGAGGGAGCCACCGACCCGCGATGCGCGGCTCCGGCGACGATTGCACAGGTGGTGTCGGTCCCCCGGCTCCGCAAGGGCCGGGTGCGGATCCCTGTTTCGTCGGCGGCCTGCGCCGCGGCATCGGCGCCGGCCCCGGTCGAGGCAACGCGAGGGCCGCTCGCGCGGTTGGTATCGCGATGTGAGGGTGTCCATGGCCACGATTGCGATCCTGATCGGCACGCGGGCGGGAGCCCGGCTCCTGGCCGCCACCTCGGAGCGGGAGGCGGCCCTGTCGGCCGAGGCCTTCCTGCGGCGGCTGCCCGCGCGGGTGCTGCCGGCTCCGCTCTGGGTCCAATGCGCCGACCCCGGCGTCACCGGCCGCCTCACCGGCTATCTCAGCGAGTTGCAGGCCGAGCAGGTCCGCGAACGCGACGCCCGGGTCTGACCCGAAGTCCGATCCGGACCGCCGGATTTCCTTGTCCCGCATCCTGCTCTAACCCGGTGGGCATGACCGACACACGCGATTCGAGCCGGCCCGGGACCCCGGCCGCCTGCGAGCCCGCCCCCCTGGGCAGGCTCCTGCGCCTGATGGCCGCCCTGCGCGACCCCGAATGCGGCTGCGCCTGGGATCTCCGGCAGACCTTCGCGACCATCGTGCCCTACACGGTCGAGGAGGCCTACGAGGTCGCCGACGCGGTGGCGCGGGGCGACCGGGACGACCTGCGCGACGAACTCGGCGACCTTCTGCTCCAAGTGGTGTTCCACGCCCGGATGGCCGAAGAGGAGGGCGCCTTCGCGTTCGACGACGTGGCCCGGGCGATCGGCGACAAGCTGATCCGGCGCCACCCGCATGTGTTCGAGCCGGACGGCACCCCCCTCCGAGCGGGCTTGGCCCTGCGTGACCCGGCCCAGGTCGAGGCGCAGTGGGCCGCGATCAAGGCGCAGGAGCGGGCGGCCCGGGATCCGGCCACCGGCGACCCGGATCCCCTCGGGGGCGTCGCCCAGGCCCTCCCCGCCTTGACCCGGGCCGAAAAAATCTCACGGCGGGCGGCGTCCCACGGGTTCGACTGGGGCGACGCCGCGCAGGTGATCGACAAGGTCCGGGAGGAGGCCGACGAGGTCGCCGAGGCCCTGGCGGCCGGCGACCGGCAGGCCGTGTCGGAAGAGATCGGCGATCTGCTGTTCTCCGTGGCCAACCTCGCCCGGCATGCCGGGATCGATCCCGAGACCGCGTTGCGCGACGGAACCGCCAAGTTCGAGCGCCGCTTCGCCGCCATGGCGGAGCACCTGAAAGCCGCGGGCGGAGCACTCGGCCGCTCGGATCTCGCCGCCATGGAGGCCGCCTGGCAGGCGGCGAAGCGGGACGAGAAGGGATAGCGGGCGCGGCTTTCCCCCGCATGGCGCCCCCGGGCCGAGGGCTCGACAGGCGGCGGCCGGCGCTTATCCTAGGTCCATGCGCATCCTTCTTTCCGCCTTCGCCGCCCTCGCCGTCATGGTGTCCCTGCCCCGGGACGCGCGCGCCGAGACCATCGTCCAGGAGCGGTTCGGCTGCCACGCCCCGGAGGTCACCGATCGCCTGTTCAAGCTGGTCATGGCCGGCGAAGAGGTGGCGTTCGGGCAGCTCCTGAAGAGCAGCCTCGCCAGCGGCGAGTGCCGGTCGTGGAAGCTCGGCGAGGCCGTCCGGCTCGAGAACCGGACGGTGACCTACGGGTGCCTCGCCCTGACCAGCGGGCAGGATCGCTGCTACTGGACGCCGCTCAGCGCGATCGAGACCGCGAAGTGATTTTTGGGGGCGGGCGCCTCGGACCTGTGCCGAGGCGGCCCGGTCACCCGCCCCGGAATGGCGGGCCACGTGACGGAGACCGTCGGCCCGATGTCCGCCTGATCCAGGCACCCGACAGGGGCTGGGGCCGAGCCCTTCGGAAACCCGGATCTCCGAGCCGGCGGAGGAGCGGCCTCCCCTCCTCCGCCGCAGCCGCGCTCAGGCCGCCTTCTTCGGGGCCTTGCCCTTCGGAGCCTCCGCGTCGTCGTCCGCCGGGGTGCCCTCGACGTTGATCGTCTCGGCGATCTTGGAGAGCAGCGCGTCGGCCTTCTTCTCCTCCTGCAGGGTCTCGTCGAGGAGCTTGGCGGCCTCGTCGTGGCCGAGCTGGCGGGCCCAGGTCTTGAGGGTGCCGTAGCGGGCGATCTCGTAATGCTCCACCGCCTGGGCGCAGGCGGCCAGCACCGCGTCGGCCGCCGGGCTGTCGGCGAAATCCTCCAGATCCTCCTCCATCTCGGAGGTGATGCCCTGCATCGCCTCGCAGGTCTTGGCGCGGGCGGGCTTGCCGATGATCTCGAACACCTGGGTCAGGCGCTCGACCTGCTGGGCGCTCTCCTCGGCATGGGTCTCGAAGGCCTGGCGCAGCTCCGGGTGCTCGGCTGCCTTGGCGGACTTCTTGAGCGCCTTCACGGATTGCTTCTCGGCGTAATAGACGTCCTTCAGAGTCTCGTAGAAGGCGTCGTGCAGCGTCTTCGGCTTGGCCATGGCTGTCCGTCTCCAGTGCGGGCCGCCGTCTCGGGGACGCGGCTTCCGGACGGGGAACGCCGGTCCGGCCCGTCGTTTCCGGGCGATATCTTCGCGCTGGGGAGGAACCTTTTGGGCCGGCCCCGGCGCGAAGATATCGCCCGGAAA
>NZ_VRVD01000531.1:0-3271 GCF_008040015.1 Methylobacterium sp. WL18
CGACATGATCGATGACGAGTCCGCGCGGAATTACCGAGTTGGGATGCAGGCTGCGAGGCATGGCAGGATCTCCGACGACCGAAGCCGAGATCCATCAACTCCCCTGCACCGAAAGTGAGTCAGACCCATAATTCCACGCCGGAGGGGCCGTTCCTGTCGTCCCTGTCGCACCGGTCCTCCGGAAACGACGAAGGGCCCGGCCTTGCGGCCGGACCCTCCCTCGCTGCGGCGCCGGCTGGGCCGGCGCCGAGGTTCGATCTTAGTACGAGCCGAACTTGTAGTTCACGCCGGCGCGGACGACGGCGAACTCGGTGTTGGCGGCGGCGCCGTTGAGGTAGGCGGTGCCGTTCGGGGCCAGCAGGTTGCCGTAGAACACGCCACCGGCGGTGTTCTTCTGACGGTCCAGGTTCACGTACAGGCCTTCGACCTTGAGGGTCACGGCCGAGGACTTGAAGAAGTTCAAGAACGAGTCGGTGGGCAGGGCGTACTCGATGCCGCCGCCGACGGCGTAGCCGGTGCGGAAGCTGCTGCGGAAGTTCCGGCCAGCGAAGTTCTGGTCGTCCTGACCCGAGCCGTAGGCGTAACCGCCGGTGGCGTACACGAGGGTCCGGTCGAAGGCGTAGCCGAGGCGGCCGCGGGCGGTGCCGAAGTAGTCGAGGCCGTTGCCGCTGGTGGCGACGAAGGCGCGCGGGTTCGAGAACGCGGTGCCCGGAGCGCCGGTCACGCCGTAGTTCAGGGTGCCGTTAGCGCGGCGGGCGAAGTCGACGTACTGGGCGTCAGCCTCGAAGCCGACCACGATGCCGGAGCCCGGGGTGAACTGATAGTTGTAGCCGATCTGGGCGCCGCCGGTGAAACCATCGTTGGCGCCGCGGTTGCCGACGCTGACGACGGCATTGGTGTTCGGCGAGTTGATCAGCGAGCCGGCCGGCAGGGCGTAGTTGGCGGTGTTGCGGCTGCTGGCATCGAAGCCGTAGCCGGCGTTCACGCCGAAGTAGGCGCCGGTCCAGGTGAACACCGGCACCGGCGTGAACACCGGCGGCGGCGCAGCGCGACGCGGCAGGTCGGCCGCGGAGGCGGCGGCGGTCATGCCGGCGAGAACGGTCGATGCAAGAAGAACTTTTTTCATGGTGCCATGGGTCCTGGGGTTGGCTTGAGCCGGCTGCCTTCTAGGCGCTCTCGGTCGGCGGGTCTGTCGCTTTCCTGCAACAAGCTCGGCCAGACTAGCCCGATCTCGTCAACGAAAGGTGAAGGTTACGCGCGCACAACCCTGTCGTCGGCGCATGAGTGTGTATCAGAAGCTGCATCGGCGTTTGAACAAAGTCTGAAGATTAGTCGGGCTCCTTTATACGGGGATGCCGGGATCTGTCCGATTCAGGTCCGTCGCCAGTCGGGCTCTTCCGCGTCGGCGCCGGGGACGGCGTTTTATTCTGGTACGGTGAGCGCTTGCTCGTCCCGTCCTGCGTAAGTCGGCGGTTAACCATGGTGTGGTAACCGTCCCGGATCGACCGTTGCCCGCCGCACGCCCGACCGAGAAGGACAGACCATGCTCCCGCCCGCCGAGCGGAGTCAGAAGCCCTTCGGGACTCGCCGACCCGCCGCCGAGCCGGACAGGTCCACGCGCACGCATCCAGCTACGAGCATTGCCCAGACCCGGCCCGCGGGATCCCTGGCCTGGGCGCTGCGCATTTCGGCCGTCGTGGGTCTGCTCGCCCTGGTCGCGACCCACCAGCTCGCCCGGTTGAGCCAAGCCGGCCCGGCATCGGTCCAGCTCGCCCTGGCCGGACAGGGGCTCTCCGCCGATCCGGAGACGACCGGCTCGCTCGCGCCGGCCGGCGCCGCCCGGGTGACCCGCCTCGACCCCTGCCTGCTGCCCGCCCTGGACCGTCACCAGCCCTGATCGGCTGTGCGTGGGACCCGGATGCGCGCATTGCGAGATTGACAAGCTGCGCCAAGCCCCTAACTGACTGCCCCATGCGCCCCGCGGCCACGGGTGCGTTCGTGCGCCTTACGTGAGCCCTCCCGAGCCGTTGCCGCGACGGTGTCCACCGCGCCGGCCGGGCGCGCAACGGTTCCTGAACGCAGATGCCTTTTTCCGACCTGGGACTGAGCGAGAAAGTCCTCAACGCCGTCGAGACGGCGGGTTACACCGAGCCGACGCCGATCCAGGCTCAGGCGATTCCTCACGTGCTCGCGCGCCGGGACGTCCTCGGCATCGCCCAGACCGGCACCGGCAAGACCGCGGCGTTCACGCTGCCGATGCTGACGCTGCTGGAGAATGGCCGCGCCCGCGCCCGGATGCCCCGCACGCTGATCCTGGAGCCGACCCGGGAACTCGCGGCGCAGGTGGTCGAGAATTTCGACCGCTACGGCACCAACCACAAGCTCAACGTCGCGCTCATCATCGGCGGCGTGTCCTTCGCGGACCAGGACGCCAAGCTGACGCGCGGCACCGACGTGCTGATCGCCACGCCGGGCCGGCTGCTGGACCATTTCGAGCGGGGCAAGCTGCTGCTCACCGGGGTCGAGCTGCTGGTCATCGACGAGGCCGACCGTATGCTCGACATGGGGTTCATCCCCGACATCGAGCGGATCGTGAAGATGGTCCCGTTCACCCGGCAGACGCTGTTCTTCTCGGCGACCATGCCGCCGGAGATCGAGCGGCTGGCGGACATGTTCCTGCACAACCCGCAGCGGATAGAGGTGGCGCGGCCGGCTTCCACGGCCTCGACCATCACGCAACGGCTGGTGGCGGTCGGCTCCGAGGGGCACGCCAAGCGCGAGCGCCTGCGTACCCTGATCCGCGGCGAGTCCGAGCTGAACAACGCCATCATCTTCTGCAACCGCAAGCGCGACGTCGCGCTGCTGCAGAAGTCGCTGGTCAGCCACGGCTTCGACGCCGCCGCCCTCCACGGCGACATGGACCAGCGGGCGCGCACCACCGCGCTGGACGCGTTCCGCGCCGGCGAGACCGCCCTGCTGGTCGCCAGCGACGTGGCGGCCCGTGGTCTCGACATCCCGGCGGTCAGCCACGTGTTCAACTTCGACATCCCGCACCACCCCGAGGATTACGTTCACCGGATCGGCCGAACCGGCCGGGCTGGCCGGAGCGGCGCCGCCTACACCCTGGTCGCCCCCGGGGACGACCGCTCGCTGGGCGCCATCGAGGCCCTGATCGGGCAGCCGATTCCCTGGTTCGACGGTGACCTGTCCACGGTGGCCGATCCGTCCGCCGACACCGGCACGCGGCACCGCGGCCGATCGGGCGAGGGCC
>NZ_VRVD01000532.1:0-3263 GCF_008040015.1 Methylobacterium sp. WL18
GGCTGCGGGCCGAGCGCCACGCGATGGCGGCCGAGCGCGACGCCCTGCGCGAGGAGCGAGACCTGTGGCGCGCCCGGACCGAGGCCCTGGCCCAGCCGCTGTTCCAGGCCCCGAAGCGCTGAAAACACCCCCTGAAAAGCCGAAGGGCCACCCGCGAGGGTGGCCCTTCCATTGCCGAACCGTCATGTCCGGCGGAACTGTCCCGAAATCGGGGCTCAGGCGCGTCTTAGAACGACGCGCCGGAGGCGACGGTCCAGGTCCGGTAAGCCGAGACTGACGGCTGATGACAATGAGACACTGGATCACCTCCTTTCGTTCGTTGCGGGTCAAACGAAGGTAGGTGGCCGGACCCGGCTTGTGAAGCCCCGTGGCTGCGCCCGTTTGTCCTCCCCGCGCACCTGCTTTCCCGCTTCGGCTGCCGGGCGTATGACGAGCCCACCGAGGTCAGCCCGAACCGCCGTTGAACGCGCCCGTCACGCCCCTGCCGCGTCCGCCCGAGGATGCCGCCCTCGATCCCGAGGCCATGCGCCAGCCGCTCGGCAACGCGTGGTACTGCGTCGGCCAATCCCGCAGCCTCGGCCGCACCGGGCTCCGCGCCGTGGAACTGAACGGCGAGCAGATCGTGCTCGGCCGGACCCCCGACGGGACGCCGTTCGCGCTGCGCGACCGCTGCCCGCATCGCGGCATGGCCCTGTCGAAGGGCCGCTTCGACGGCGACACCCTGATGTGCCCGTTCCACGGCTGGCGCTTCGGCACGGACGGGCGCTGCCGGGACGTTCCGACCCTGTCCGAGCACGACGCCGCCGATTTCTCCCGCATCCAGGTCCAGCGCTTCCCCGTACGGGAGAGCGCCGGGTTCCTGTGGGTGAACCCGCATCTCGGGCCCGCCTCCGGCGACGTGCCCGCGGTGCCGGAGCTGGATTTCGCGCCGGCCGGCTCCCTGGTCGTGGAACTCGTGGTCGAGGCGTCCTACGATCTCACCACGCTGAGCCTGGTCGATCCCGGCCATGTCGCCTTCGTGCACGACAGCTGGTGGTTCCGGCCCTCGAAGCAGCTGCGCGAGAAGGTCAAGACGTTCCAGCCGGTGCCGCACGGCTTCGTCATGACGAGCCACGCCACCACGACGAGTTCGCCGGTCTACCGCCTCCTCGGCGGCGTGCCCGAGGTCGAGATCGAGTTCCGGCTCCCCGGGGTCCGGCTGGAGCGCATCCGCGCGGGTGACAAGCGGGTGGCCAACTACACCTTCGCCACGCCCCTCACGCCGGACCGCACCCTGCTCACCAACGCCCTCTATTGGAGCATGCCGGCGCTGAACCTGCTCAAGCCCGTCGCCCGGCCGCTGATGCGGCAGTTCCTCACGCAGGACCAGGAGGTGCTTCAGCACGCGCAGGACGGCCTGGACCGCAAGCCGACCATGGTGCTGTTCGGACAGGGCGACCTGCCGTCGCAATGGTATTTCCGGCTGAAGCGCGAGGCCCTGGAATCGGCCCGCGCCGGGCGCCCGTTCGAGAATCCCCTGGAACGGCGCGAGCTGCGCTGGCGCTCCTGACTTATAGGGCAGTTATTGGGCTCTATTCGGAGCGAGTAACGCTCTATTAACCACAATTTGCGCAATGATTTCCGAGAAGTATTCCTCTCGAGACGCTGCGCGCCGATGCCCCGCTTCTACATCGACCTCCATGACGGTTCCCAGCCGGTCCGCGACGAGGTCGGCTTCGACCTGCCGGACCTGCCGGCCGCCCGCGCCAAGGTCACCCGGATCATGTCGGCGATCGCCCGCGACATGCTGCCCGACGTGGAGCGCCAGGATTACGTCGCCTGCGTCCGCGATACGGTCGGCAAGGTCGTGTTCCGCGCCCGCCTGTCGCTCGCCGCCGAAGCCGTGGAGTGAGGCAAAAGCGGGCCTGAGGCTCCCCGTCGCGGCGGCGAGAGCTTGACCACGGCGCCGGGCCGGCCATCTCCCACCTATGAAACGGCGCAGCCTGCTCACGGTCGCGAGTGCGGCCACGGTGATGACGCTCGGCGGCGTCGGCTATGCCGCCCACCGCCGGGGCAAGAACCCCTATTATCGCGGCCCGGAATCCGATCATTTCGACGGGTTGCGCTTTTTCCTGCCGGACCAGGCCACCGACAAGTCGTTGCCGGACGTGCTGCGCTGGCAGGCCGGGCGGCAGCGCGAGCCCTGGCCGAAGAGCTACCCGAGCCCGTTCCCCGCCGACCGCCCGCCCGAGCGCAGCGGGTCCCTGCGCGTCGTGCTGATCGGGCATGCCAGCTACCTGGTGCAGGTCGCCGGCCGCAACATCCTGATCGACCCGGTCTTCGCCAAGCGGGCGAGCCCGGTCCGGTTCGCCGGACCGAAGCGGGTCAACCCGCCCGGTATCGCGTTCGCCGACCTGCCGCCGATCGATGTCGTCCTGATCACCCACAACCATTACGATCATCTCGACGGGCCGAACCTCGCCCGGATCTGGCAGGCCCACCAGCCGCTGATCGTCGCGCCGCTGGGCAACGACACGATCCTGCGCAACTTCGACGACACGATGCATGTCGAGACCCGCGACTGGGGCGAGTCGGTGGATCTCGGCGACGGTCTCGCGGTCCACCTGGTGCCGGCCAACCACTGGTCGGCCCGCGGCGTTCAGGACCGGCGCATGGCGCTGTGGTGCGCCTTCGTGATCACCTCGGCCCAGGGCGTCCACTACCATGTGGGCGATACCGGCTTCGGCGACGGCGGGCTGTTCCGCGACATCCGGGCCCGGTTCGGGGCGCCGCGCCTCGCGACGTTGCCGATCGGCGCCTATGAGCCGCGCTGGTTCATGCAGGCGCAGCACGTGAACCCGGCCGAGGCCGTGGAAGCCTTCGCGCTGCTCGGGGCCGACCAGGCGCTCGGCCACCATTGGGGCACGTTCCAACTCACCGACGAGGGCATCGAGCGGCCCGCGGAGGCTCTGGCGGCGGCCTTGGAGGCGCACGGCATCGCCCCCGAGCGATTCCTGGCGCTGCGACCCGGGCAGGTCTGGGGCGCCTGAGGCGTCGAATACCGACGGCCGCCGCACTGGGCACGATGCATGCAAGATACCGTATGCAGGCTGCATGCGGCGCGTCTCGATGATGGGGTGTCGCGGACCGGCCGCGCGTCCCCTTCTGCCGAGAGACCCGATGGACCCGATCAAGCCGACACGCCGCTCGCTCATGGCCGGGGGCGCCGCCCTGGCCATGAGCGAGCGGCGTGCCGGCTTGATCGGGTCCATCGGGTCTCTCGG
>NZ_VRVD01000534.1:0-3244 GCF_008040015.1 Methylobacterium sp. WL18
CATCGACGATGCCGAGCCGAGGCTGCCGCCCGCGCGCGGGGGTGCGCCCGGGCAGCGCCAGGCTGCGTCCGGTCAGGCGGCGCACCGTGAACACGATCGCGGCCAACGCCGTGAAGATGACGGCGAAGATCACGACATACTGGACGATGGGAGAGCCCTCAGAACCGAACACGGATTGCAGCCATTGCAAGATTACGCACTCGCACGTTTCGGCCGCCGCAGGGCCGCGCCCGGCACGAGCCTCGCTCATACCACGCCGGCCGCCCCCCAAGGCAAACGACGTTAAGACTTCGTTAACAGGCTCTTAAGTTTAGCGCCATCGAGACAAGAGGTTGTGAAGGACCAGGCGCCGCCGTCCCCAGGAACGTAGCCGCCACCCCGTCCGCTGACGCCTGACGTGGCGGTTGTCGACTCCCCGAAGGCCTTCGCGCTTAACGGTGCGTTAACCATGGAGGCGGCAGATTTTGCCGAGCCCGCTCGATCCGACGCGGCATCGCGCACCCGGAGGCGACCTTGGCCCTGACCGACCTGCCCGTCCTGGGGATGCTGCGCACCCGGATGCAGTGGGCGCAGGCGCGCCAGGGGCTGATCGCCGAGAACGTCGCCAACGCCGACATGCCGGGCTTCAAGCCGCGCGACCTGGCAGAGCTGCGCTTCGACCGGGCCTCCGGCACCGCGGTCAACACCTCGCCGGGCCTGGCGCTGACCAGCCCCGCCCACCTCGCGCCGCCCGGGCAATCCGAGGCCGGGGCCGATGCCAAGGGCGCCAAGCGCTTCGAGATCCGGCCGAACGGCAATGCGGTCAACCTCGAGGACGAGATGATGAAAGCCGGCGACAACCAGTCCGACTACCAGCTCGCCGCCTCCCTCTACCAGCACAGCCTGACCACCCTGAAGATCGCCATCGGCAAGAGCTGAACGTTTCGGACACCGATCGATCGGACGTGCCGTCGAAGCGCACGGCGGAAAGGAGCCCTGAGCCATGGAATTCAGCAAGTCGCTCACGGTGGCGGCCGCCGGCCTCAAGGCGCAGTCGGGCCGGATGCGGATCATCGCCGAGAACATCGCCAACGCCGATTCCGCCCCGGCCTCGGCCGGGACCGAGCCCTACCGCCGCAAGATCCCGTCCTTCACAAGCCACATGGACCCGGAGACCGGGGCCAAGCTGGTGGAAGCGGGCCGGGTCCGGCGCGACACCGCTGCGTTCCGGACCAAGTACGAGCCCGGCAACCCTGCGGCCAACGCCCGGGGCGAGGTGCAGATGCCCAACGTCAACGCCCTGATCGAGAACATGGACCTGCGCGAGGCCCAGCGCTCCTACGAAGCGAACCTCAACATGGTGACGTCCACGCGCAGGATGCTCTCGCAGACGCTGTCGATCCTGAAGTGAGCCTGCCTGAAGTGAGCCCGCCTGACGTGATCCCGAAGGAAGCCTAGCCGATGGCGACGAGCAATTTCGCGGCCGGCGCCTACGCCGCCGTCCAGGGCATGGCCAACGGCCGCCCGGCCCCGAAAATCCAGTCGGCCAACGAGGCCGGCGGCAACTTCATGCAGATGCTGGGCAACGCCCTGGACAACGTCGGGGATGCCGGACGGCGGGCCGACGGCCAAGCGATCTCGGCGGCCTCCGGCAAGGCCAACGTCGTCGACGTGGTCACCGCGGTGGCCGAGAGCGAGACCGCCCTGCAGACCATGGTGGCGGTGCGCGACCGCATGATCTCCGCCTACGAAGAGATCATGCGGATGCAGATTTGAGCAGCCTGCCCGGGCCGCCGGATTTTCCTCTGCCTTCTTCTTGAGCAAGACGCCCCATGACCGGCCTGGCCATCCTCGACGTCGCCCGCGACGGCATCTTCGTCTTCCTCAAGGTGGCCGGGCCCCTGATGCTGGTCGCGCTGGCGGTCGGGCTGATCGTCTCGCTGCTCCAGGCGTTGACGCAGGTCCAGGAACAGACCCTGATCTACGTGCCCAAGATCGTGGCGGTGTTCGCCGCGCTCCTGCTGATGCTGCCGTTCATCGGCGACGCCATGGCGGGCTACATGACCCGCATCGCCGCCCGCATCGCGGCCGGCGGCTGATCGTGCCCTCCGGCGGGACAGCGGCGGTGCGCGCGTGCCATAGGGGCGGCGATGAACCTGCTCCTGCCCGGCATCGCCTCGGCCTACCTGATCGCCTTCGCCCGGGTCGGCACGCTGATCATGCTGATGCCGGGCGTCGGCGAGCAGATGGTGTCGCCGCGGATCCGGCTGGCTTTCGCGCTGCTGACCACGCTGGTGCTGTTTCCGACCGTACGCCCGCTGCTCGGCGGCACCGACGGCCTGGCCGGACCCCGGCTGATCGGGCTCCTGTTCGCCGAGACGATCGTCGGGCTGGTCCTCGGCCTGTCGGTCCGGATGGTGCTGGCCGCCCTGCAGACCGCCGGGCTGATCATCTCCCAGCAGCTCGGCCTGGCCTACGCCATGACGGTGGACCCGAGCTATGGCGGGCAGCAGGCGGCGCTCGGAAATTTCCTGTCGCTGCTGGGCATCACGCTGATCTTCGCCGCCGACCTGCACCACCTCGCCATCGAGGGCCTGGCGCAGAGCTACGTGGTGCTGCCCCCGGACGGGGTCCCGGCCTTCTCGGACGCGCTGATGCTGGCGCTGAAGGCGCTGACCCGGGGCTTCACCCTGGCGGTGCAGATCTCCGGGCCGTTCATCGCCTTCGGGCTGCTGTTCAACCTCGGGCTCGGCGTGCTGTCGCGGCTGATGCCGCAATTGCAGGTGTTCTTCCTGGCGGTTCCGGCCTCGGTGCTGATCGGCATGCTGATCCTGATGGGCTCGCTCGGCGTCATGATGGGCGTTTTTCTGGACGATCTCGGCCGGTATCTCGGCGAGTTCGTCGGGCGCTGAGCGTCCACACGCACTGAGGTCGAGCGGACAAGATGGCCGAGGGCGCGGAGCAGGAAGACAAGACCGAAGAGCCGACCCAGCGGCGCCTGGACCAGGCGATCGAGCGCGGAGACGTCGCGACCAGCGCCGAGATCAACACCTTCGCGATCCTCGGCGCGTTCACGCTGGCCCTGGTGATCGCGGCCCCGACCATCGCCCAGAACCTGACCCAGGGTCTGAAGGCCTATCTCGCCAACGCCCACACCCTCCCGGACGACGCCACCGCCATGAAGCAGGCGGCGACCCGGGGCCTGTGGCTGTGGCTGGAGGCGGTGGCGTCGTCCGGGAGGGTGTGGGCGTTGGCGAGATAGGCC
>NZ_VRVD01000535.1:0-3240 GCF_008040015.1 Methylobacterium sp. WL18
GTTCGGGCTCGGCTGTGCGGCGCGCGACGGCGCCGTCTCCGCCGCCTACGCCGCTGCGGGCCTCCGGTTCCGGGACGATCCCGGGGCAGGGTGGTTTTCGCGGGTCCGGAATCCGCGAAAACCCCGTAGGATGCCCTCACCCGAGACGATGCGAGCCGCCCGATGCCGATTCCCGCCCAGAACGCCCCCGCGCCGGATCCGGTCGACCTGCTCGGGACCCTCGTGGCCTTCGACACGGTGAGCGCCCGCTCGAACCTGCCGCTGATCGACTGGGCGGAAGGCTATTGCCGCCGCCACGGCGCCGCGGTCGCCCGCGTGCCCGACGCAACCGGGGCCAAGGCGGCCCTGCTCGTGAGCGTCGGCCCGTTCGAGACGCGACCCGGCTACGTGCTCTCCGGCCACAGCGACGTGGTGCCGGTCGAGGGCCAGCCCTGGTCGTCGGACCCGTTCGTCCTGCGGGAGGCGGCGGGCCGGCTTTACGGGCGCGGCACCTCCGACATGAAGGGGTTCCTCGCGGTCTGCCTCGCGCTCCTGCCCGAGATGGCGGCGGCGGAACTCGCGACCCCGCTCCATCTCGCGATCTCGTACGACGAGGAGGTCGGCTGCCTCGGGGTGCGCCCGCTGATCGCCCGGATGCTGGAGCGGGGCCCGCGCCCGCTGGGCTGCTTCGTGGGCGAGCCCACCGGCATGGACGTGGTGGTCGGGCACAAGGGCAAGTCCGCGTCCCGCCTCACCTTCCGGGGCAAGGCCAGCCACTCGGCCCTGGCGCCGGCGGGCGTCAACGCGGTGGAATACGCCGCCCGCTTCATCGAGCATGTCCGGCTGTCCGCGGAGGCGATCGCCCGGGACGGCGCCCGCGACCCGCTCTACGACGTGCCCCACACCACCGGCCTGTCGAGCGTGGTCCGGGGCGGCTCGGCGCTCAACATCGTGCCCGACAGCTGCAGCGTGGAATTCGAATACCGGGCGATCGGGGCCGACGATGCCGGGGCGCTGGCGGCGGCCGCGATCGCCTACGCCACCGACACCCTGGCGCCGCTGATGCGGGAGACGGACCCGGCCTGCGGCGTCGAGGTCGAGCCGCTGATCGACTATCCCGGCCTCGACACCGACCCCGAGGCGGCGATCGTGACGCTCGCCAAGCGGCTGGCCGGGCGCAACGGGCACGGCAAGGTCTCCTACGGCACGGAGGGCGGGCTGTTCGAGCGGCTGGGCGGCGTACCGGCGGTGGTGATCGGTCCGGGCTCGATCGCCCGGGCCCACAAGGCCGACGAGTACGTGACCCGGGACGAGCTGGCGGCCTGCGCGGACTTCGTCCGGCGGCTGATCCGGGACTGCCGGGCCTGAGAGACTTCGCAGTCTGGCGCGGCCTTCGACGCGCATAGTCTACGAAGGGTCCGCGAAGTCTGCGGCGGTCCGGCCGCCCCTCGTGGCGTCCTGCGAAGAAACGCCCGCCTCGAACGAGAAACCTTTGCGCCGCTCGCGGTTTGGATGGGCGGCGGGCCGCGAGGCCGGATCGGGAATCGGCGAGAAGCGCATGGCCAGCCTCAGCGTCGCGATCGCGTTCGGCGTCCGCCTGCTCCTGGTGCTGCTGTTCCTGCCGTTCAGCGCCCTCGACAAGATCCTCAACTTCAAGGGTGCGGTCGGCCAGGCCCGGCAGGCGGTGCACGCCACCGGGCCGGCGACCCTGCTGATCCTGATCGGGCTCGGCGTCGAGATCGGGATGTCGCTGTGCGTCCTGACCGGCACCGCCGACCGGGCGGCGGCCTTCGTGCTCGCCGGCTATTGCGGCGCCACCGCGCTGCTGTGGAAACAGTTCTGGGCGCCCGGCGACTTCTGGGCGGGCGGCAAGGGCCGCGAGCTGTTTTGGGATTTTTTGAAGAATTTCGCGCTGGCCGGAGGTTTTTTGCTCATCACCTTCGGGACGGGCGCCGGGACGGTCCAGGATTTCTTCGCCGACCCGCTCGCCTCGTCCCACCCCTACGCGGTCCAGGCCCGGCCATAGAATCCGGGATTCCCAAGGGCCCGCGGCCGTTGGGCGGGGTTCGGGGCGCGCAGCCCCGAGACGTCACCCTTGCGGTACGGTGGCGACCATCGAGGGCCGGCCCTCGAACACCGCGGACCAGGCGGCGGTGGCGGGGCGTCCCTCGCGCCAGGCGAGATCGGGGAAGCGCAGGTCGAGGTAGCCCAGCGCGCAGGCCATCGCGACCGTGCCGATATCGAGGACCGGCATGTCCGCCACCAGGGTCTCGAACCGGTCCAGCGCCGCCGTGATCTTGGCCACCTGGCCGGCTTCCCAGGCCGCCCAGCGCTGCGCCTCCGGGCGCAGGACCCGATCGTAGCGGGTGAGCAGGGCGGCATCGAGCAGGCCGTCGGCGAGCGCCTGCCGGGTCAGCGCGTCCCAGCGCGCCGGACCCTCGGGGAACAGGCGCGGGCCGGCCGACAGGCCGTCGAGATACTCGCAGATCACCCGGCTGTCGTAGAGGGCGGTGCCGTCCTCCAGCACCAGGGCCGGGATCTTGCCCAGCGGATTGTGGGCGGCGACCTCGGGGGCGGGGCCGGTCGGGGAGGCCCCGGCGACGGTGACGGCGATTCTGTCGATCAGACCGGTCTCGTGGGCCAGCACCAGCACCTTGCGGGCATACGGGGAGGCGGGGGAGTAGAGGAGCTTCATCGGACCGTCCCGGTTCGTGGCGACGCATCTGGTCATGCCACGCAGACCTCGCATCGCTGCCCGCCGGAATCCAGCCCCGTCAGACCTTCCGGGACATCCCGGAGCCGGCATGCACCACCCGCCCCCGCACCCGGTCCCGGCGCTTGGACTGCCGGTGCGCCTGCCAGACGAGGATCCCGGTGGCGAGCCGGTCCAGGAGGAGCAGGGACAGGCTGCCGATGATCGCCAGCACGCAGACGGCGCCGATCAGGACGCCCCAGATCCCGGGGGCCGGGATAATCATCAGGCACAGCAGGCCGAACACCGCCGCCCCGGGGATCCATCGCGCCATCGTGCCGCCCGTCTTCGATAAGGGTCCCTCCTCATGGATAAACCCCGGGAAGAAGACGCTGATGTATGTTTTAATCTCTATTTGCCGGTCGTTGTGCCTGAAAGCATGGTTTACATTCAATTTCGTCGGTCGATTGCAAGTCTAGTTCTCGTCTCGAGCCGTTCCGGCTCAGCGGTGGCCGCGAGCCGGCCTTCCGGGGCGTGCGCGGGATGCCCCGGAGCGTGCCGGCGGGGGC
>NZ_VRVD01000536.1:0-3232 GCF_008040015.1 Methylobacterium sp. WL18
GCTGCGGGATCAGGTCGGCGACGAGCTTGAGCGGCGGGAAGTCGATCCGCCTGGGGCGCGGCGGCGTCACCCGCAGCAGGAACCACAGCGCCGGCAGGCCGATCAGGGCGGCGAGCGCCAGGGGCGCCGCGAAGGTCAGACCGAGCATGGCGGCCTCACTCCGGGCCGCGCGCGGCGATCAGCGTGGCGAGCCGCAGGGCCGCCTCGCTCGCCGGGCGGTCGGTGCGGTGGATGGTGAGCGTCCAGCCCTGCTGGCGGGCGATCGCCTGCAGGGCGGCGCGGTGCTCGGCGATGCGGGCGCGGTAGCGGTCGCCCCAGGCGCCGGCATCGCCGATATCGAGGCTGAGCCCGCCTTCGAGATCGTGCAGCACGGCCTGGCCCGAGAACGGGAAGGTCTCCTCGATCGGATCCACGACCATCAGCAGGTGGCCGCGGCTGCCCCGTCCGGCCAGGGCCTGGATTGCGGTCGCGATCCGGCTCGGATCGGTGAGGAAGTCGCCGATCAGCACGACCTCGTCGAAGCGCGCCGGGCTCGCCCGGGGCGGCAGGTCCTGCTCCAGGCCGGCCTTGTCGGCGACCAGCGCCTGGATCATCCGTTCGACGATGCCCCGCGATGCCGTCGCCCGGGTCAGCCCCAGAAGCCCGACCCGCTCGCCGCCCTCCACGAAGGCGTCGGCGAGCGCGAGCCCGAGGACCAGGGCCCGCTCGACCTTCGACGCCGAGGCCAGGTCGGACGAAAACCCCATCGAGGCGGAGCGGTCCATCCACAGCCAGATATTGTGGGCCGCCTCCCATTCCCGCTCGCGCACGTAGAGCCGGTCGTCCCGGGCCGAGCGGCGCCAGTCGACCCGCGCCGCAGCCTCGCCGGTGACGAAGGGGCGGAACTGCCAGAAGCTCTCGCCCGGACCGGCCCGGCGGCGGCCGTGCAGGCCGTGGGCCAGGAGGCTCGACACCCGCCGCGCCTCCAGCACGAGGCGGGGCATCCTTTCGGAGAGGGCCGTCGCGCCCTCGCTCTCGCGCCTGCCGGGGGTGCGCCGTTCGGAGTCGAGGGCGTGTGTCCCGACCAAGGCTAAAGCTTCTCGGCGAGCTTGCCGATCAAGCCCTCGATCGTCTCGCCGTCGGCGCGGGCGGTGTAGCTGAGCGCCATCCGGTGCTTGAGCACCGGCTCGGCCAGGGCCTTCACGTCGGCCACGGAGGGCGCGACCCGGCCCTCGATCAGGGCCCGGGCGCGGGCCGCGAGCGTCAGCGCCTGGCTGGCGCGGGGGCCGGGACCCCAGAGCAGCTTGTCCTTCACCAGCGGGTCGCCGCCGTCGGGCCGGGCGGCGCGCACGAGGTCGAGGATCGCCTCCACCACGGCCTCGCCCACTGGCAGCCGGCGCACCAGGCGCTGGGCGGTGAGCAACTGGTCGGTGGACATCACGGCATGCGGGCGCACCTCGTCGATGCCGGTGGTCTCGATCAGGATGCGGCGCTCGGCGGCGCGGTCGGGATAGCCGACGTCGATCTCCAGCAGGAACCGGTCGAGCTGCGCCTCGGGCAGCGGGTAGGTACCCTCCTGCTCGATCGGGTTCTGGGTGGCGAGCACGTGGAACGGCCGCGGCAGGTCGTGGCGGGCGCCGGCCACCGAGACGTGGCCCTCCTGCATCGCCTGGAGCAGGGCCGATTGCGTCCGCGGGCTCGCCCGGTTGATCTCGTCGGCCATCAGGAGCTGGGTGAAGACCGGCCCCTGCACGAACCGGAACGCCCGGCGGCGCTCGGCATCCTCCTCGAGGATCTCGGTGCCGAGGATGTCGGACGGCATCAGGTCGGGGGTGAACTGTACGCGCCGCGCGTCGAGGCCCAGCACCGTGCCCAGCGTCTCCACCAGCTTGGTCTTGGCGAGACCCGGCAGGCCGACGAGGAGGCCGTGGCCGCCGGCCAGGATCGTCACCAGGGCGAGGTCGACGACCTTCTCCTGGCCGAAGATCACCCCGTGGATCGCGTCCCGGGCCTGACCCACGGCGGCGAGGCAGCTCTCCGCGGTGGCCACGATGCCGTCGTCGAGGCTGGTGGCCGGGCTGATCGCCTGCGTCATGCCGTTGTCCGTCTCCTGTGCAGGGCACCCGAGGCGCCCCGCCGGTCATCCGGTCAATGTGGGGCCGTTCGCACCGGGCTGGCAAGGTCGGGATCGCCGCACGCCGATTCGCGGTCGGATCCGCGAGGCAATGCAACTTCGGGTGCCAGCCTCGGGGGCGCCGCCTCCGGGCAGCCGCGCACCCTTGCGTTTTTGGCGCCGGCCGGTGCCCGGGAGCGAAGTCGTTCGGTCCTCCACCGCTCCCGGGCACGCTTGTTTCAGGATGCGGGTCAGATCTTACCTTCGAGACCCATCGTGTAATACTTGTGCACGATTTTGTCCTGGTTCTCGAGCAGCCAGTCGATCGACGGCTCGTTGGTCATGGCCTTGCGGATCGCCTCGGTCATGCCCTTGCGCTGGATCTCGAAAAGCGCCTTGTGATCCACCGTCTCGGCCTGGATCACGCCGGGGCTGAGCCAGACCGAGCAGATGATGCCGAGGTCATTGGCCTTCTCCTTGGGGATGTAGCCCGCCCGCACGGCGTCGAGCACGCCGTTGGCGATGGCGAACTGCACCGTGCCCATCAGGATCGAGGTGTACTTGCTCTCGGTCACGCTGACCTTGGAGACGCAGAGCGTCACCGGCCGGACCATGATGTCGGTGTTGAGGAGCGCGAAGACGCGGCTGTGGCCGACCACCTGGTCGCCCGTTAGCGTCGCGATCGCGGTGCCGACCGGACCGTCCAGCTCGCCGATGATGACCTCCGGCTCGGACGCGGTGTTCGGCGGGCCGCCCGCCACGAGCGCCTCGCCGGCGCGGAGGATGATGCGTTCACTCATAAAGGTAGGCTCCCTGGGTTGCGGCACGGGGCGGGGGCGGCCGCTGCGGCCGTGCCGACTGGATCGACGGCGCCCCCTCTAGCACGCGCTCCGGCATCCGTCGGCTCCGCCGCGATGCCGCTGCCGGCTCGGTGAACCTGTCCTGGCCCAACCTGTCCTGGCCCTTGGCGCGGGCGAGCCGGACCAGTAGGAAGGCGCGCGAGGCCGGGGCGACCGGCTGAACCTCCTGATGTCTCTCGCGGATTGCGGCGTAGGCAGCACAGCGGGCCTCCCGCGTATCCGGTACACACCATGCGCCTTCGAGATGTGTTCGTCGCCGGGCCCGCGCGGTCCCTCACGC
>NZ_VRVD01000537.1:0-3227 GCF_008040015.1 Methylobacterium sp. WL18
GGGGGGCCTGCAGGTGGCTGCGGGCGGCCCGGCCTGGCTCCATCCGGGCCGCTCGGGCACGCTGCGCTTCGGGCCGAAATCGGAGATCGGCTGGTTCGGCGAGGTCCATCCGCGGACCCTGCAGGCGCTGGACCTCAAGGGCAGCCTGGTGGCGTTCGAGATCGTGCTCGACGCCCTGCCGCTGCCCAAGCACAAGCCGACCAAGGCCAAGCCCGCTCTGGCCCTGTCCGAGTTCCAGCCGCTGTCCCGCGACTTCGCCTTCGTGGTCGGCCGCGACGTCCCGGCCGGCGACATCGTCAAGGCGGCCCAGGGGGCGGAGCGCAAGCTGGTCACCGGCGTCGAGGTGTTCGACCTCTACGAGGGGGCCGGCGTGCCCGACGGGTCCAAGTCGGTGGCCATCGCGGTCCGCCTGCAGCCGGTGGAGCGAACCCTGACCGATGCCGAGATCGAGGCGGTGAGCGCCAAGATCGTCACCGAAGTCTCGCGCCGGACCGGCGCGACCCTTCGGTCCTGAGGAGAGCGGCATGAACCGGATCGCAGCGCTCATCGAGGACTTGGCAGCGTCCGAGCACCGGCCGACCAAGGCGCTGCGGGAGGCGCTCGAACATCCGGCCGAGATCGCCGAGGCGACGCTGCCGCTGCTGGAGGCCGCGGCCAACGGTGACGAGCTCACCCCGGAGCAGGAGAACCTCCTGTTCTGGGGCCTGCACGTCCTGGCGCATGCCCGGGACACGCGCGCCCTCGCGCCGCTCCTCAAGCTCCTCCGGCAGGACGAGGACACGCTCGACGCGATCCTGGGCGACGCCGTGACGGCGACGCTGTCCAAGGTCGTGGCGAGCCTGTTCGACGGGGATCACCAGCCCCTGTTCCGGCTGATCCTCGACAGCACGGTCGATGACCTCACCCGCATGGCGCTGCTGTCGGCCTGCACCTTCCTGACCCTCGAGGGCCGGATCGACCGCGACGCGATGCACGCGCTGCTGGTCCGGTTCGACGACGCGCAGGCGGCCGTCGAGGAGGGACCGGCCTGGGTCGGCTGGGAGGAGGCGATCGCACATCTGGGCTTTCGCGATCTCGCCCCGCGTGCCGCGGCGGCCCGGGCGGACGGGCGGATCACCGACGAGATCAGCGACGCCGCCTGGTTCAAGGAGGCGCTGCGCAAGGCCGAGACCAAGCCGGAGGACCGGGATCGTCTCGGGCCCTACCAGTACGGCTATCTCGACGATCCGGTCGAAGCGCTCGACTGGACCGCGGAGGGCGCCGGCGAGCCGCAGCGCAATCCGTTGAAGGATGTCGGGCGCAACGATCCGTGTCCCTGCGGCTCGGGCAAGAAGTTCAAGAAGTGCTGCCTCGGCAAGACGGAGACTGACGGCCCGTGGATGCCGCCGGGCGCTCTACTGGGCTGAGGCCGCGGTGCCGCTGAGCGGATTGTCCGGGTCCCAGCCGTAGCGCAGCGTCTCGAATCGCATCGAGCGAGCGTCCACCATGAGCAGGCGCCCGACCAGCAGCTCGCCGAATTGGGCCACGGCACGGATCACCTCCATGGCCATCAGCGAGCCCATCACGCCGGCCAGCGCCCCGAGCACGCCGGCCTCCGCGCAGGCCGGCACGCTGCCGGGCGGCGGCGGGTTGGGGAACAGGCAGCGATAGGTCGGATTCGGCTTGCCGTCCGGGCCGGTCTCGTGCGCGCGGATCGTGGTGAGCGTGCCGTCGAACCGGCCGAGCGCAGCGGTCACCAGCGGTCGCCCGGCGTGGAAGCAGGCATCCGAGACGGCGTAGCGGGTGGCGAAGTTGTCGGAGCCGTCGGCGACGAGGTCGTAGCCCGCGATCAGGTCGACGGCATTGTCCGGCGCGATGCGGAACGGGTGCTGGATCACCGCCACGTGCGGGTTGAGGCGTTCGACCGCGTCGGCCGCGCTCTCGACCTTCGGCCGGCCGAGATCCGGCGTGCCGTGAATCACCTGGCGCTGCAGGTTCGACAGCGAGACGGTGTCGTCGTCGACGATGCCGATCGTGCCGATGCCGGCGGCCGCGAGATACTGGATCAGCGGCGCGCCGAGCCCCCCTGCCCCGATCACCAGCACCCGGGCCGCCTTGAGGCGTGCCTGCCCGGGGCCGCCGACCTCGGCCAGGACCAGGTGACGGGCGTAGCGTTCGATCTCTTCGGGAGCCAGGGCCATGGCCCCGAGATAGTCGCCTCCGCGGCTTTGCGGAAGCGCTACAAATGCGAACGCCGCCCCGGGTCAGGAGGCGGCGTAAATCGCTGTGGCCGAGCGGATCAGCGCGGCGCGAGGATCATGATCATCTGGCGGCCTTCGAGCATCGGCTCGCTCTCCACCTTGGCGATCTCGGCCGTCTCGTTCTTCACGCGCTCCAGGAGGCGCAGGCCGATATCCTGGTGAGCCATCTCACGACCACGGAAGCGCAGGGTCACCTTGACCTTGTCGCCCTCCTCGAAGAAGCGGTGAACCGACTTCATCTTGGTGTCGTAATCGTGCTTGTCGATGCCGGGGCGGAGCTTGATCTCCTTGACCTCGACGGTCTTCTGCCGCTTGCGCGCCTCGTTTTGCTTCTTCTGCTCGTTGAAGCGGAAGCGCCCGTAATCGAGCAGCTTGCAGACGGGCGGCACCGAGTTCGGCGCGATCTCCACGAGATCGAGGCCGGCTTCCTCAGCGAGAGTCAGCGCGTCGAAGAAGGGGACGACGCCGCGGTTCTGCCCGGTATCGTCGATCAGCTGCACTTCCCGCACCCCGCGAATGTCGCGGTTGGCGCGCGGCCCGTCCTTCTGCGGGGCCGGCATGGCTCTCATCGGTCTACGAATGGCTTCGGTCTCCTGCTGCAACGACGAAACGGCGGACCTGGCGACCCGTTCCTCGGATCCCCTGACCGCCAGCCGTTCCGGTCTCTCCCGGACCTACTACGTTGGAGGAAGCTCCACGAGAGTCAACGGGTCGCCGACGCGGTCGGCGAAATAATCGGCACCCCGGGGTCGTCTGGCCGGCCCACCGTGCCCGGAGGCCACGGCTTGTCAGGTGTGCCGCCCGAGCAACTGGGCGTAGACCGCCAAGGTGTCGCTGGCCATGCGCTCAAGGGAGAAATTCGCCTCCACATGGGCCCGTCCGCGCCGGACCAGGGCATCGCGGGCGCTGGCACCGAGAGACAATGCTTCGGTGAGGGCTGCGGCGAGCGCGCCGGCATCGCCTGGCGGCACGCGCCAGCCCGTCCGC
>NZ_VRVD01000538.1:0-3224 GCF_008040015.1 Methylobacterium sp. WL18
GCAGCGCGCTGCGGAGTCGGTCGCTCCGTCGCGACGCCGGCGCGCCAGCCCTGCCAGCTGAAGGCGCCGGGGCCCGTCAGCGCATAGATCAGGAACCCGCCCGCGAGGCCGAGATCGGCCAGCATCAGCGTTCGCTCGGCGACTGCGGCCGGTCCGACATATTGCCAGAAGGCGTGCAGCATCACGGCCGTCACCGCGGCGAAGACCGCGAGGGCCAGACCGGTCAGGCGCGGCAGAACGCCGAGGATCAGGGCGAGCGGGCCGAAGACCTGCACGACGACGGCCGCGGTGGCGACGCCGTTCGGGAACGGCATGCCGCTGCCGGCGAGCGTCAGCGCGAAGCCCGAGACGTTGAGCGCCCGGGCGATACCCGTCGGCAGGAGTGCCGCGGCCAGGAGCAGGCGCGCGGCGAGAAGGGTTCCGTCCTGGGCGCGGGCGATCATGGTCAAGTCCGGTCGGCTGTTAGGGCTGACCGGAGGGTGCCGTATTGGTTTGAAGGCTGGGTTAAGTCCGAACGCTCAACCCGCCACCCCGCCCCGGAACAACCGGCCGCGCTCGGTCCAGAGCACCACCAGCAGCGCCAGGCCCCCGAGGGTCGCGTAGCCGATCCCGACCGGCAGCACGGTCCCGTCGAAGGCTTGGCCGATCACGTAGCCCGAGAACGCCCCCAGCATCGTGGTGTAGAACCCGACGAACGACGAGGCCGTGCCAGCGATGGCGCCGAGCGGCTCGAGCGCCAGGGCGTTGAAGTTCGGCAGCGCGAAGCTCATCAGGAACTGGTTGGCCGCCAGGATCGACAGGAACGCCGCGAGCGGCGGGTGGCCGTGATAGGCGAGCCCGATTCCGACCTGGGCCAGGGCCACCAGCGTGAAGGCGATGATGCCAGCATGCGAGAGCGCCCGCATCCCGAGCCGGCGGACGATCCGGGCGTTGATCAGCGTCGCCGCCCCCATGGCGCCGGCCACCAGCCCGAAGGCCAGGGGGAACAGCGGCCCGAGGTGGTACAGCCCGGTGTCGAACACCTGCTGGGCCGATCCGACATAGCCCATGATGCAGCCGGTGAGCAGGCCGAGCGCCGTGGCGTAGCCGATGGAGACCCGGGTCGTCACGGTGGTGCGCACCGCGTCCCAGGTCGCCCGGAGGGAAAGCGGGCGGCGGTATTCCGGGTGGAGGGTCTCCGGCATCCGCAGCGAGAACCAGGCGGTCAGCCAGAAGGCCAAAGCCAGCATCGAGACGAACACGTAGACCCACGATCCCAGCGCCAGCATCAGGCCGCCGATCGCCGGGGCGATCATCGGGACGATCAGGAAGACCATCATGGTCAGCGACATCACGCTCGCCATCTCACGGCCGGCGAAGCGGTCGCGCACGATAGCCACCGAGAGCACCCGCCCGCCGGCCGCGCCGATGCCCTGGATGACGCGGGCCGCCAGCAGCCAGCCGAAGCTCGGCGCCACCATAGCGAGCCCGCAGCCGACCACGTAGATCGCGAGACTCGTCAGGAGGACCTTCCGGCGCCCGAACGTGTCCGAGACCGGCCCGTAGGCGAGCTGCGCGATGCCGAACCCCGCCATGAACACGTAGACGAGGAGTTGCAGCCGGTTCGGATCGGACACGGAGAAGCGCGCCTCGATCGCCGGGAAGGCCGGCAGAAGGTTGTCGATCGAGATGGCGGTGACCGCCATCATCAGCGCGATGATGGCGACGAACTCGGTGAAGCCCGGCCCCGACCGGGTCTGCGGGGCGTGAGCCTCTTGGACCGGCGGGTTGGGCCGGATCGCGATTGTCACAATACGCACTCGTGCTGCGAAGGAATCGCCCGACGGAGGCGCCCCCTTCGCGGCACGCTTATGGCCGACGTACCTGCGCGATGCAGCTCAGGCCGGCAGCGGGCGCAGGGCCGGCTCCCGGGGGTTGCGCCCGACGAAGCCCGCCATCAGGGCGGCGACCAGGCAGAGCAGGCCGGCCGACACGAAGGCGCCGAGATAGGTCCCGGTATCGGTGCGCACCATGCCGGCGAGCCAGGCGGCCGAGGCGGCGCCGATCTGGTGGGCGGCGGCGATCCAGCCGAACATCAGCGCAGCGTTCTCCTCGCCGAAGGACTTTCCGGCGAGCTGCACGGTGGGCGGTACGGTGGCGATCCAGTCGAGCCCGTAGAACACCGCGAACAGGGACAGGCCGTAGAAGCTGAGATCGAACGAGTAGGGCAGGAAGATCAGCGACAGGCCGCGCAGGCCGTAATACCAGGCGAGCAGCTTGCGGGAATCGAATCGGTCGGTGAGCCAGCCCGAGGCCGTGGTGCCGATCAGGTCGCAGATACCCATCACCGCGAGCAGGCCCGCGGCCGTGACCTCCGCGATGCCGTGATCGATGCAGGCGGGAATCAGGTGGGTTCCGATCAGCCCGTTGGTCGAGGCACCGCAGATGAAGAACGTGCCCGAGAGCAGCCAGAAATCCTTCGACTTGAGGCCGGTCCGCAGACCGCGCAGGGCCCGCACCGCAGGATTCTCGGTGAGCACCGGGGTGGGTGTGATCGTGGTCTCGCCGTAACGGGGCAGGCCGAGATCGGCGGGCCGGTCGCGCAGCAGCAGGGCCGCCAGCGGGATCAGCAGGAGGGTCACGGCCGCGACCAGGAGCGAGACCGAGCGCCAGCCCGACCCGACGGCCAGGGAGGCCAGCATCGGCAGGAAGATCAGCTGCCCGGTGGCGCTGCTTGCGGTGAGCAGCCCGACCACGAGGCCGCGCCGCTTGCCGAACCAGCGGCCCGCCACGGTGGCGCCGAGCACGTTGGCGACCATGCCGGAGCCCGATCCGACTACGATGCCCCAGAGCAGCACCATCTGCCACGGCGCCGTCATCAGGCTGGTGGCGGCCGTGCCGACGGCCAGGACGAAGAGCGAGCAGCACACTGCGGTGCGCAGGCCGAAGCGCTCGATGATCGCCACCGCGAACGGCCCGATCATGCCGTACAGGAAGATGTTGAGCGCGATGCCGACGCTGATCGTGGCGGCCGTCCAGCCGAATTCCCGCTCCCACGGGACGATCAGCACGCTCGGCGTCGCGCGCACGCCCGCCCCGATCAGCAGCACCAGGAAGGTCACCGCGACCACGACCCAGGCATAGTGCAGGCGCGGCACGGGGGGCGGCGCGGGCAGCGTCTCGACGGGAACGGACATGTTCGGGCTCCGGGGTGTGAGACGGCCGGCGGCGGCGTGTCAGGGGGG
>NZ_VRVD01000539.1:0-3224 GCF_008040015.1 Methylobacterium sp. WL18
GGCGCTGGTCGGCCGGCCGGGCCTGCTGGCGCTGGACGAGCCGCTCGGCGCCCTCGACGCGCTGACCCGCATCGGCATGCAGGACCTGATCGAGCGGATCTGGCTGGCGCAGGGCTTCACCGCCCTGCTGGTCACCCACGACGTCTCCGAGGCGGTCGCGCTGGCCGACCGAATCCTGGTGGTGGAGGAAGGCCGCATCGCCCTCGATCTGCGGGTCGACGTGCCGCGCCCGCGTCGGCGTGGAGATCCGGATCTGGCGCGGCTCGAAGGGCGTATTCTCGATCATCTGCTCGGCGCCGAGCCGAACGTCTGACGCCGGGTCGCCGTTTCCTCGAAGCGGCGACCCGCCCTAGCTCTTGGTGATCGCCGGATGCGAGAAGTCGGATCCGGCTTTTCCGCATCCGGCCCGCAACCGCAATGGAGACCCCGATGACCACGACGCATGACGGGCGCGCCGACGTCCTCTGGTTCCTGCCGACCCACGGCGACGGGCGCTATCTCGGCGCCCAGGAAGGGGCCCGCGAGGTCTCGATCAACTACCTCCGCCAGATCGCCCAGGGCGCCGACGAACTCGGCTACTACGGCGTGCTGCTGCCCACCGGACGCTCCTGCGAGGATTCCTGGATCATCGCCTCGGCGCTGGCGCCGCTGACCAAGCGGCTGCGCTTCCTGGTGGCGGTGCGACCGGGCCTGATGGAGCCGTCCGCGGCCGCCCGCATGACCGCGACCCTCGACCGGATCTCGGATGGGCGCCTCCTGATCAACGTCGTCACCGGCGGCGATCCGGTGGAGCTGGCGGGCGACGGCGTGTTCCTGTCCCATGACGCGCGCTACGCCGTCACCGACGAGTTCCTGACGATCTGGCGCGGCCTGCTCTCGGGCGAGACCGTGACCTTCCAGGGCCAGCACCTGCGCACGGAGAACGGCCGGGTGATCTTCCCGCCGGTGCAGAAGCCCTATCCGCCGCTCTATTTCGGCGGCTCCTCAGCCGCCGGCATGGAGGTCGCGGCCGAGCATTGCGACGTGTACCTCACCTGGGGCGAGCCCCCGGCGCAGGTCGCCGAGAAGATCGCCGCCGCCCGTCAGGCCGCCGAGGCCAAGGGCAAGGAATTCTCCTACGGCATCCGCCTGCACGTGATCGCCCGGGAGACCGAGGCCGAGGCCTGGGACGCCGCGGAGAAGCTGATCTCGAAGCTCGACGACGCCACCATCGCGAAGGCGCAGGAGACTCTGAAGCGGCAGGATTCGGTCGGCCAGAGCCGGATGATGGCGCTGCATGGCGGCAACCGCGACAAGCTGGTGGTCTCGCCCAATCTCTGGGCCGGCGTCGGGCTCGTGCGCGGCGGTGCCGGGACCGCGTTGGTCGGCTCGGCCGATCAGGTCGCCGACCGGATGAAGGAATACATCGATCTCGGGATCGACCGCTTCATCCTCTCGGGCTACCCGCATCTCGAGGAGGCCTACCGCTTCGCCGAGTTGGTCTTCCCGAAGCTGCCGCTCCGCGCCACCACGGGTCGGCCGACGGGCAACGCCCGCAACGACGGCCCGTTCGGCGAGATCATCGCCAACGACCTCGTGCCCGCCCGCAGGGTCGGCGCGCACTGAGACGGCGTATCGACCCGGCTCACCGCACCGGGGATGGCCCCGCCATCGACCGGATGGCGGGCAAGACATCAGGGTTTCCGGAGGGCCTGCAGCCCTCCGGCAGCGTTCGGGACGCGCAGCTCCATCGTGTGGGCGACGCCCTGCCGCATGGCCGCGTCGGCACTCGCCGACGGTCCATGACCTTCTGAAACCAGGACATTCCCGATATCGTCGCACGGAGACGACGGAAAGAACGGGGGATGGCGCAGGTTCGGCACATCTGCGCCAAAGTCATGCCATCCTTGACGCTCAGGTGCCGCGGCTATCACCGCGCGGCCAGCTCGCGCGATCATCGCATAGCGACAAGGACATCCATGACTTCGACCAAGGCGGTCCTCCTGACCCTCGGTCTCTGCCTCGGCCCGGCCGCAGCGTTCGCCGAGCAATCCCCGGCCCGCGAGGCGCTCAAGCAGCACTGCACCGGCGACTACATGGATTATTGCAGCGCCTACGCGCCCGGCGGCCCGGAGGTCGAGGCCTGCTTCAAGGCGAACATGAAGAACCTGTCGCCCGGCTGCTCGGCGGCGATCACCGCCTACAAGCAGGAGAAGAAGGCGACCAAGCGCGTCAGCGAGGTGCGCTGAGACCGACGCTGCGGCGCCTGTCCGATAGCCGTCCCGTCGTTGCGAGCGTAGCGAGGCAACCCAGCGTGGCGCAGCCGTTGGCCGTGTCGTGCTTCCCTGGGTCGCTGCGCTCCTCTGGCGATGACGGTGAGGGCGAAGTTTTTTAAGCGCGCTGAGGCAACCCCAACGAGCATTGAAAACCACGATATATGAGTTTGCTAGTTTTAGATCCGCACGTAATAATGCATTGGATGAGTCAACGCTAAGTGAAATGTGATTTACATCGCCGCTGTATTTATTGATTTTTTACTTTTTAAACATTACAAAATATTGCGAAACGTCGCACGCGTGACATTCTTGCACTTTCCGAAGCCGGGCGCGGGGTTAGCCTCCGCCATGCCGCAAATCGGAGATTGTCTCGTGTCCACTGCACGTTGTTTTGCAAAGAATCCTCTCACGCGCGTCCTGGTCCTGGCTGTGCTGGCTGCCAGCGTCGCCGCCTGCGCGACCAAGCCGCCGGTCGAGCCGGTGCCGCTGATCAAAAAGGGCTGAGCGCCGCGTCCCCGCGGGCGCGGCTTCGCCTTCGGGACGATGATCCAGCGCCGTCCCGGATCCGGGGCGGCGCGCTCGGCCGACTTCACCGCACGGCGATGCCCAGCGGGGCGGCGCGGCAATTGAGATGGGCCGGATTGGTCGAGACCACCCCGGCATTGCAGCCGCCCTGCTGGCCGACATAGAGCGGCGTCCCGCCCGCACCGGCGGCCGCGAGATAGCCGATCGGCCGCGTGCCGGCGTCGAGATGGCGCGGATTGTTGGTGACCAGGCCGTCATCGAGCCCGGCCGCGGTGCCGGCATAGACCGGCGCGTCGGCGGGCGAGGATGGCTGCGCCAGGGTCGCGCCGATCGGGGCGGTGGCGCACCCCTTGTAACCGGGATCGATCGTCACTTCGCCGGCATTGCAGCCCGGCTGCGTCCCGACATAGAGCGCCACGCCCGGAGCCCGCGCGGCCGGCGGGG
>NZ_VRVD01000053.1:0-16176 GCF_008040015.1 Methylobacterium sp. WL18
CATCCGCGCCGGCCGGGACCAGGGCGAAGGCCGCCAGCAGGGCCGTCGATGCGAGAGCAAAGCGCTTCATGAGAAAGTCCAATCCTTGCGAGGAGTATGACTTTCCAACGTCCGATCGATCGCAGGTATCCCGGCGCGACGACTGAATACGCCGAGTCAGTCAGTCGCTGTCATGCGAAAAATGTACGAAAATATTGAAAGCTTGACTGTATCGAGGGTCCGGCGGGTTATCGGAAGGGCGGCTCGTCGAAGCTGCGCAGCTTGCGCGAATGCAGCCCGTGCCGGTCGGCCCGCAGCGCGTCGAGGGCCGCCAGCCCGACGCGCAGGTGCTCCGACACCGCCCGGTCGTAGAACGCGTTCGCCGCGCCGGGCAGCTTGATCTCGCCGTGGAGCGGCTTGTCGGAGACGCAGAGCAGCGCCCCGTACGGCACGCGCAGGCGGAAGCCCTGCGCCGCCACCGTGCCGCTCTCCATGTCCACCGCGATCGCCCGCGACTGGTTGATCCGCCGGCGCTCCTGGCTGAACCGCAGCTCCCAGTTGCGGTCGTCATAGGTCACCACCGTGCCGGTGCGCAGCCGGCGCTTCAGAGCCTCCGCCTGCTCGCCGGTCACCAAGGCGGCGGCGCTCTGGAGCGCGACCTGCACCTCGGCGAGCGCCGGCACCGGCACGTCCGGCGGCACCAGTTCGTCGAGGATCCGGTCCCGCCGGAGATAGGCGTGGGCGAGCACGTAATCGCCGATGGTCTGCGACTGGCGCAGGCCGCCGCAATGGCCGACCATCAGCCAGCAATCCGGGCGCAGGACCGCGAGGTGATCGGTGATCGTCTTCGCGTTCGAGGGGCCGACGCCGATATTGACCAGCGTCGTGCCCTGCATGGTGCCATCGGCGCCGCGCGCCACCAAGTGATACGCTGGCATCTGGTGGCGATGCCAGGGCGAGGCGGCGATCACCGCGGCGGGATCGGCCGTGGCGGCCTCCGCCTGGCTCACCGACAGGCCGCCGGGCAGCACCAGCCGCTCGAAACCCTCCGCGCCGGAAGCCAGGCGCTCCAGCCCGTGCCGGACGAACTGATCGACGTAGCGGTGGTAGTTGGTGAGCAGGATCCAGGGCTGGACCTCGCGCCAGTCGCACCCCGTGTAGTGGACCAGGCGGCGCAGGGAGTAATCCACCCGCACCGCGTCGAACAGGGCCAGAGGCAGCGGCTCGCCATCCACCAGATCGAACGTCCCGTCGGCGATCTCGTCGCCCACCAGCGACAGCAGCGGGACCGGGAAGTAGGTGGCCAGCTCGGCGCCGTCGACGGTGCTCCCGCGCGCGTCGAGCCCCGCCTCCAGCACGTAGGGATAGGGGATCTCCTGTGCGCTCAGGCCCACCTCGATCTGGATGCCGTAATCGTCGATCAGCGGCTGCAACTGCCGGGTGAGGTAGTGGCGGAAGAAGGCCGGGTGCGTGACCGTGGTGGCGTAGGTGCCGGCGGCCTGGAGCTTGGCGGTGGCGCGGCGCACCCGCGGCAGCGGGCCGGCGGGGCGATAGCTGATCCGCAACTCGGGATAGCGGAACGCGAGGCGCTCGGTGGCGTCCGGCGGAGGACCGCCCGCAAGGTACCGCTCCAGCGCCTGCCGCAGGGCGTCGGCGGCGCCGTCATAGAGCTCGACCAGGCGATCGACCGCGCTGTCCGCATCCGCCACGGCCTGCATCGGCCGCAATTCCCGCTCGATCATGAACCCTCCCGTCGCAAGCTCGGATCTACACCGCGGAGCGTGCGCGCGCGACCCGGGCTTGCGGCCGGACGGCGCTTGGCCGAGAACCGGCGCGGGATGCGACGGCGCGGAGGTTCCTTGAGCGGCGCGGACGAGTTCGGGATCCGTCCCGGCGAGGAGATGGCGGACCTGCCCGCCGCATTCGACGCCGGCCTCCACTTCATCGGCCGCCTCCGGACGCCGTGGCGGACGCGCCGGGACTGCCCGAAGAACGGCCTGCAGACTGACGCCGTCTGCACCGTCGAGGTCGATCCGGCCTACGCGTCCGGCCTGCTCACGATCACCGGCTGCACGCACCTCATCCTGCTCTACTGGATGGACCAGGCGACCCGGGGGCTCGTGGTGCAGCAGCCGCGCCACGCCGACGGGCCGCGCGGCACCTTCGCGCTGCGCTCCCCCGCCCGGCCGAACCCGATCGCCCTCTCGGTGGTCGAGCTGATCGCCCGCGCGGGCGACACCCTGCGGGTCCGCGGGCTCGATTGCCTGGACGGAACGCCGCTCCTCGACATCAAGCCCTACTACGCCACGACCGATTCGCGGCCCGAGGCGCGGATCGACCGCGCCGGCGCCGAGCCGTGAGGCGGGGCCTTTTCGCGATCCTCGCGGCCCTAGTCCTGCTGACGCTGGGAGGACTCGCCGGCTGGTACCTGCACAAGCCCGCCGCGGATGCCCGGGCCTACGCGGTGATGCGCGGCATCGCCGTCCAGGTCAGCCTGGACGAGGCGCCACCCGATTACGTGTTCTGGGGCGGCGATTCCCAGGTGGAGCTGCAGCCCGGAAGCCAGCGGCCCTGCGGCCTGGACTTCGTCAACGGCGGCTTCAGCGGCGCCACCGCTGCCGCCTTTCTCGACCACCTCGCCGGGCTGCGCTTCCACCACGCGCCCAAGGTCGCCGCCCTGACGATCGGCACCAACGACATCCTCGCCAAGAACGCACCGCGCTCCGCCGAGGCGGCCTCACGGTTCGAGGCGACCGTGGACGCCATCGTCAGGCGGCTCCAGGCCGTCAGCCCGCGCGTGGTGGTGACCGCCTTGCCCCCGATCGGCCGTGAGAGCGGCCGGTTCCTCGATGCGGCGGCCGTGCCTGATTATTCGCACCGGCTGCGCGCGCTCTGCACCCGCCTCGGATGCACCTTCGCGGACCCGTTCGCGCCGCTGCGCGACGGCGAGACAGGCTACGCCAAGCCGGGAGCGCTCCGGGACGGCCTGCACCTGGCGGCGTTCCGGCAGGCGATGGCGGCGCTGGAGCCGGTGCTCTGCGCGCCGCCGTGAGCAATCCGTGCGGAAGGCGCCGTGCCGTCTCCGCTCCGACGGAGTGGCCGGTCATGACCACGCGAACCTTCAACCTTCGATGAGCGACACCGCGTGCTCGATGTCTTCCTGACCGGGTTCTCCGTCAGCGCCGGCCTGATCCTGGCCATCGGCGCCCAGAACGCCTTCGTGCTGCGGCAGGGCCTGCGCGGCGAGCACGTCGCGCTGGTCTGCGCCACATGCGCGGCCTCCGACGCGCTCCTGATCCTGGTGGGCGTGACCAGCTTCAAGAGCCTCGTGGTCTTCGCCCCGTGGCTGCGGCCGGCGATGCTGTATGCCGGCGCGGCCTTCCTGATCTGGTACGGCGCGCGCAGCCTCCGGTCGGCCTTCGCAGACACCGAGGTGCTGCAGCCCGCCCCGGGATCCGCCGCCGGCCTCGGGCGGACGCTCGCGACCTGCCTCGCGCTGACCTGGCTCAACCCGCACGTCTATCTCGACACGCTGCTGCTGATCGGATCGATCTCGACGCGCTTCCCCGGCCGGGAACCCGCCTTCGCGGCCGGCGCCATGAGTGCTTCGGTCGCGTTCTTCTTCTCGCTCGGCTACGGCGCCGCGATCCTCCGGCCCCTGTTCGCCAAGCCAGCCGCGTGGCGCGTGCTCGAAGGCGTGATCGCGATCACGATGTGGGTGATCGCGGCCGAGTTGTTGCTGAGCGGACGGTAACGGCGGGATGTATCCGGCGGAGCGATAGTCTTCCGCTCAGAATCCTACCAACGCGAGGCGGTAACTCTTTGCCGGCCATCGGGAATGAACAGGTTGTGCGCGGCGGAATCAGTCCGATCGGCATACCCGTCGATCTCAGGCTTGAGTCCGGCAGAATCTCGGTCTTGTCGGTGGCGAACTTGACATGGATCACCGCCCGCTCGGTTCCATCGATGCCCCGCGTCAATTGATCGACTGGCAGGAGGAAAGCGCTCTGGGCAAACGGCGCCATTCGAAGATGCCATTCACATCTGACGAGGAAATCCTTATTATCGGTCATATTTGATTAAATACGTAACGCCAGTTCGGTCTGATCGTGAATGAACGCGGCCTCATAGTCCCGCGCCAACGCGCCTAAAACCCCGACCTGACGCAACGCCTCGCGCCACCCGTCTGAAATGCGCCGCGCCGTCTCACGGATCATCTGCCTCGCCTCTCGTTCGGGAAGCTCGAAAAATTCGCAGGCTTCCAGCGCCAAGGCGATCGACCGGTCATACGCACCGCCCTCCAGGATCGCCGTTTCGAGGTGCGGGTTGCGATCCGGCGCCGGGTTCACGTCGAAAACCGGCGATAATCGCCAGCGCCCGCCCCCCACATAGAGAAACCCATGATTCTTGAGATGATCGTCCTTGTTGGACACGAGGATCGTGAAGATCAGGCGCAGGAAAAGTTCACGAAAATCGGCCCGCGGATCGGCGGCGTAGCCCCGCATGAAATCGACGATCTCCGTATAGGAACCGAGTTCCGTCCCGGTCTTGCCCAAAGCGGTGCGCGCCGAAATATAGGGGATGCGGGCGCTTCCGCGTCGATCGAACCGCTGGATCAGCGCTACCGGAAAAGGCGTGTCGGCCAGTTCCAGCCGGGCTGCGGGCGTGCGGATGCCGCACGTTGCAGCCAGGCGAAGCGTCGCAACCTCGACGCGCTCGATCGGCTGCTGGTCGTGGACCGAGGTGAACTTCGCCAGCCACAACGCATCACCGTCCCTGACATTAGCCTTGGGTCGCGCACCGCCGGAGCCCCCCGCCCCCGCCAGCGCCTGTATGTCCTTGGCCGAGATGTCCTTTCCTTGTTCATAGGCGCGGGCAATGGCCGTGATCGACTCCAGATCGACCAGACGCGGAACGGCATCGACGGCCTTGCCGCGAATGATCGCGCCGTTGTCGTCCAGAAAGCGCAACGCGCCTTGCCGACAGGCATCGTCGGATAGCGTCAGATAAGCGAATTCGCTGAGCCCATTGCCATAAGCGCGTTCGAGCAGCCTGCGCCCCCAGCTGTCGGGGGCTGCATCGGCGAAGACGCCCGCCAGCGCATCACGCATGGTTCCGGGTTGACCCGATGTGTGGAATTGGCCGGCCTCGAGGGAATAATCCGGTTGTATGGCGAAGGCCCGCGGGTTTTCCATCCATGCGGCACTGTAGGAGAATGTCGAGAATTGCCTCGGCCCGACATGTGTAAAACGCAACCGGCCGACCGATACCCGGCCTTCGCCCAATGCGACATGAGCGACAGAATCCGTCATCAGAATGAAGCCCCATCAGGATCCATGACATCCTGCTGGGGTTGATCGTCCTGCGCTTGAGCCTTCTGCTTTCGGACTTTCGTCGCGAACGACTTCCCCCGGCGCGGCAAATGTTGATTGGATAGCGCGAGCCCTAGATCGTCCTTGCGAACATCGATCAGATCGGCCAGTCGCTCCACCAGCCCCAGAACGACCAGGACATCGGCCAGCGTACCGATGGCGACACCTTGCTCGCCCTTTTCAAGCCGCGTGATCGAGCTGGGCGAGGTTCCAGCGCGCACTGCCAGATCCGCTACGGCGACATTGCGCCGGAGGCGTGCCAGGCGGATGTCCTGACCGAGCCGCGCAAGGGCCAACTTCGCTTTCGGAGACCCCATCGCAATCAGTCATATCTGACAAAGGACGATCGACAATTTGTCAGATATGATCAGCTCGGTGTATCTGTCAATGAGCTGCCGGAGCGAGCCGCATCGCATTCCAGCGTCGTTCTGGATTTCCTCGGATAGGCCGAAATCACTCCCACTCGATCGTGCCGGGCGGCTTCGAGGTGATGTCGTAGGTCACCCGGTTGATGCCCTTCACCTCGTTGATGATCCGGGTCGCGACCCGGCCCAGGAAGGCCATGTCGAACGGGTAGAAGTCGGCGGTCATGCCGTCCACCGAGGTCACGGCGCGTAGCGCGCAGACGTGGTCGTAGGTGCGGCCGTCGCCCATCACGCCCACCGTCTTCACCGGCAGGATCACCGCGAAGGCCTGCCAGATCGTGTCGTAGAGGCCGGCCTGGCGGATCTCGTCGAGATAGATCGCGTCGGCCTTGCGCAGGGCCTCGAGCTTCTCCGTCGTGATGGTGCCGGGGCAGCGGATGGCCAGGCCCGGCCCCGGGAACGGATGGCGGCCGACGAAGGCGTCCGGCAGGCCGAGTTCCTTGCCGAGCACCCGGACCTCGTCCTTGAACAGCTCGCGCAGCGGCTCCACGAGCTTCATGTTCATGCGTTCGGGCAGGCCGCCGACATTGTGGTGGCTCTTGATCGTCACCGACGGGCCGCCGGTGAACGACACGCTCTCGATCACATCCGGGTAGAGCGTGCCCTGCGCCAGGAACGCCGCCCCACCGATTTTTTTCGACTCCGCCTCGAACACGTCGATGAACAGGCGGCCGATGGTCTTTCTTTTCACTTCCGGGTCGCTGACGCCCTCGAGCGCCGACAGGAACATGCCGCTCGCCTCAACGTGGACCAGCGGAATGTTGTAGTGGTCCCGGAACAGGGCCACGACCTGCTCGGCCTCGCCCAGGCGCAGCAGTCCGTGATCCACGAACACGCAGGTCAGCTGGTCGCCGATCGCCTCGTGGATCAGCACCGCGGCGACGGCCGAATCGACCCCGCCGGACAGGCCGCAGATCACCTTCTCCGAGCCGACCTGCTCGCGGATCTTGGCGATCGCCTCCTCGCGGTAGGCGCCCATGGTCCAGTCGCCGGAGCAGCCGGCGATATCGCGCACGAAGTTGCGGATCAGCAGGGCGCCGTGCGGGGTGTGGGCCACCTCGGGGTGGAACTGCACCGCGTAGTAGTTGCGCGCCGCGTCCGCCACGGCCGCGAAGGGCGCGTTCTTCGAGATCGCCACGGTGGTGAAGCCGTCCGGCAGCTTGGTGACCCGGTCGCCGTGGCTCATCCAGACCGGGTAGCGCTCGCCCTTGTGCCAGACGCCGTTGAACAGCGGGCAATCGGCCAGGATCTCGACCTCGGCCCGGCCGAACTCGGCATGGTGCCCCCCTTCGACCGCGCCGCCGAGCTGGGCCGCCATGGTCTGCTGGCCGTAGCAGATGCCGAAGACCGGCACGCCCGATTCGAACACGAGTTGCGGCGCCCGGGGGCTCGCCTCGACGGTCACCGATTCGGGGCCGCCCGAGAGGATCACGCCCTTCGGCTTCTGCTCGCGGAACGCGGCCTCGGCCTTCGTGAAGGGGACGATCTCGCAATAGACCCCCTCCTCCCGCACCCGCCGGGCGATGAGCTGGGTCACCTGAGAGCCGAAATCGACGATCAGGATCTTGTCATGCGTGGGAGCTGTCATCGGTCATCTTTGCTGGGTAGGCGCGAAATCGAACGATCGCCGGGGGTGCCGAGGACGACGCCCTCGATCCTGACGATCCGCTCGATCAGACTGGCATGGGATTCTGCCGCGGCGATCCGGGTCGCGGCTTCGAGGCGCGCCACCAGGGCATCGCCCTTCACGGCGTCGACCGCATCGTGTGTTTCCAGGTCGCCGACCCGTTGTTCCAGGCGTTCGACTCGATCGACCAGTTTGCGAATGTTGTCCGAGAGGCGCTTGACTTCATCGAGGATCAGGATGGCATCCTTCAATGCGCCGAAGACGCCTCCGCTCATCGGGCGTTCCCCTACGATCGCGCTTCGATATAGGCGTTCAGCTGCCGCAGCTCGTCCAATATCGTGTGGGAATAGGCGTTCAATTCGGTCTGCAACGCGCTGAGGGCACCGTCGTTGTCCCGCCGATCGTCGAGAAAGCCCGCCATCGGAGCAGGTTCGGGGGCCGGGTCTTCGACCCGGAGGGTCACGACGCGCAGCACGTCCTCGGAGGTCTCGATCTGGCGCTCCATCTCGGCCATGGCGGCCGGCTGCGCGTCGATGTCCAGCAGCGCGAAATGCGCCTTGCGGTTTCTCTTGATGCGGTAAGCCAGAGACTTCACGCCCCACATCTCGATCATGTCGAGACGGCCGCCGTTGCGCTCGATCACGTCTCTATAGGTGTCGAACACGGTCTCGGATCGCGTGGAGGCTGCGTCCTGGCGCGCGATCATGAAGCTTTTGTAGTGCGCCACGCCAACCTCCGATCGGGCTACGCCGACCCTATCATACATCCGGCCCCGCAGCATTTGCAGTGTCGTTCCGTGCAGTGCCGCCGCGTGCATCGCGCGACGCACGAGCGGGAGGCCGGGAGGGTTCCACCGCGCGGGCGTACCCTCCGGCGGCGCGCCTCAGTCGAAGTTGCGGACCTTGGCCGAGCCGCCCAGGCTGATCGCGGGCTTGGCCGGGGCGCCCGCCAGGCTGACCTTCTTCTGGCCCGGCAGGGTCTTGGCGCGCAACTCGGGGGCGGCAACGGCGGCCGGCTTGGCCGGCTTCAGGTGCGCCTGCCCATGGATCACCGAGCCAATCTCGCCGGCGACCCGAATCAGGTCGTCGCGGTCGCAGGAGCGGGCGACCTTCAGGCCGAGCTTGTGCATGTGGCTCTTGCCGTAGAGGTAGGCGGCGAGCTGGGCGCGCTTCAGCGGCGGGATCTGCTCCAGGATCATCGGCAGGTCGAACTCGTCGGCCCGGTAGACCTCGCCCAGAACCTCGAGGCTCACGGGGCAATCGACTTCGGGCTCGGCGCCGCTGGTCGGATGCGATTGCGTCATGGTTGCCTCTCGGGAAGCGATGGATCGGAAGCTGGCTCGGATGCCCCGGAGCCGGTGTCGGTTTCAAGCCCTGCCGGCGCAGTAAGGTCCGCAATCCTGGCCTGCGCGGGACCGGGGGTCGCAGCCGGGGGCACCGGCGGCTCCGGTTTCCAGGCGCCGAGGCAGCCGGTGCAGACGGATTCGATCACCGCGCGGGCATGGGCCTGCCGACGCGCCCAAAGGGCCTCGCGGGCGGTCCGGTCGCCATCCTGCGTCGGCCGGATGCGGATGAACAGCGGCTCCTCCGCGCGGACCGGCACCGGGGCGACGGCCACCAGGACGAGCAGAGCCGCGGCGCGGACTCGTGAGCCCGGTCCAGGCTGTGCCGGACACGTCATGCCGTCTCGTCCCTCCGGCGGAGCTGAGCACGAGATCTCGCGCCGCATGGTAAACCGCCGCTTAACGCGGCGGCCCCGCCGGCACCAGCGGCGGCGGATTACGGCGCGGCGCGGGGCAAGGCAGCGGGGTCTGGTGCGGGCTCGTCCATTGCGGCCCGACGGCGATCCTGGGCCCGGCCCAGCCACAGGCTGTTGAGCAGCCAGGCCACCGACAGCGGCACCGCCGCCCCGGCGATCCCGGTGCTGCCGAGGCCGAGCCCCTGGATTCCGGTGAACGACCACGCCCCGACCTGATCGCCCAGGCGGTAGACCACGGTGTCGATGAAGCTCTTGGCCTTGTAGCGGTCCTCCCGGGGGACAACCGTGAACAAGACCTCCCGGATCGGGCGGGCGATCGCGAAATTGCCGGCCCGGCGCAGGACCTGGAACGCGACGATCACCCCGATGGTGGGCGAGACCGCGAGCGCGGCGAAGCCCAGCACGCTGAAGGCCGGCAGCAGCGCCAGGGTGATCCCGACGCCGAGCCGCTTGACGATCCGCCCGGTCAGGAACAGCTGCACGCCAAGCGTCAGCACGTTCACCGCGAGGTCGACGCTGGCGAAGAACGCGGTCTGCGCGCCCCGGTCCGGGAAGCTCCGCTTGGCGATGCCGGCCTGCTCGAAATATAGGAAGGTCGAGGTCACCGAGAACAACAGCAGGAACAGCGAGATGTTGAGCAGGTAGGGCGACGCCAGGGTGCGGGTCACACCCGCCAGCACGCTGCCGCCGATGGTGCGGTCCTGGCCGTCGTTGGCGGTCTCGCTGCCCGGAACCGCGTGGAGCCGCGCCGACAGGGACGCCAGCCCGCGCATGCAGAACACCGCGACTTCGAGCAGCGCCACCGCGCAGAGCATCAGGCCCCAGGTCGGCACGTTCTTGGCGAGGATCGCGGTGGTGGCCGAGCCCGTGATGGCCCCCACGGTCGCCCCGGCCGCGATGAAGCCGAACAGGCGCTTGCTCTGGTCGTTCGAGAACACGTCGACGATGGTGGCCCAGAAGATCGAGACCACGAACAGGTTGAAGATCGACAGCCAGACGAAGAACACCCGCCCGATCCAGATCCCCCAATCGGGCGGGGCGAGGTACAGGGCCAGCGCGAAGGCTAGGATGTTGGCGGCGAAGAACCGATAGGTGATCGGCACGAACCGCGCCCGCGGCATGCGCTTCACCAGGTAGGCGAAGGGCAGGTTCAGGGCGAGCATGCCGACCAGCGTCGCCGTGAACAGCCACGGCAGGTTCTCGATGCCCCCCGCCACGCCCATCTGGTCGCGAATCGGCCGCAGCACGTAGTAGGCGGCCAGGATCGAGAAGATGTAGGCCCAGGACCAGGCGAGCGCCTGGCCCTCGCCGGGCCGGATGTCGATCAGGCGCGCGAGCGGGCCGCGGGGCGCGGATGTTTCAGGCACGCGCCCGTCACTTCCCCAGCCCGAGCTTCTCGCGCAACTCTGGGGCGGTGGCCTCGTGACCGAAGCCGGGCGACCCCATGGCGAACTTGTCGGCGTCCTTGAGCGGACCGACCACGACCGGATCGAAGCCGGCATCGCGCACCAGGCCCTCGGCCACCTTCAGCGCCGCGGGATCGTCGCCGGCGATCGGGATCGCCATCCGGCCGCCCGGGCGGTCCTGGCCGCCATTCGCGCCCGCCTTGGCGAACACCTTGTAGTTGGCCGCGTTGAAGGCCCGGACCACCTTGGCCCCTGGCAGGTACTTGGCCGAGGTCGCCCCGATGCCGTTCGCCTGAACCTCGTCGTAGAGCGCGCCGTCGCGCTTCTGCGTGGCGTTGCCGGCATCGAGCACGACCTTGCCGGAGAGTGACGTCGCAAGGTCCTTCGCGAGGTCGGGATAGGCCTTGTACGGCACGGCCACGAACACCGCCTCGCCGAACTTGATCGCCTCTTCCGGCGTCCCGGCCTTGGCCTTGGGCCCGAGTTCGGCGATCATCGGCGCCAGGGTCTCGGGATGGCGCGAGGCGAACATCACCTCGTGGCCGTCCTTGACCCAGAGGCCTCCGATCGTGCCGCCGATGTTGCCGGCCCCGATCACCCCGATCCGTATCTTCTTGGCACTCTCCTGCGCCAGGGCCGGCATCGCTGTGGCCGTCATGAGGATGGCGGCGAGGGCGAGCGCAGCGCGCCGCGTGGTGCGATCAGACCGCATCGATGAAGGTCTCCATCTGCTTGCGCTGGGCCGCGTCGGGGAGCGGTCCCCGGGCGGCGGCAAGGTTGTCCTCGACATAGGCCACCTTGGCCATGCCGGGGATCGGGCATGTCACGGCGGGGTTGCCGAGCACGTATTTCAGGAACACCTGCGGCCAGCTGGTGCAGCCGAGATCCTTGGCCACCGCGGGCAGCTCCTTGCCTTGCACCGCCTTGAACAGGCGGTCGCGGCCGAAGGGCACGTTGGTCATCACGGCCACGCCCGTCTCGGCGGCGAGCGGCAGCACGCGCTCGGCCGCGGCCCGGTTGTCGATGGCGTAGTTCACCTGGATGAAGTCGAGCTTTTCCCGCTTCATCACCGCCTCGAGGGCGTCGAGCTGGCCGTCCCGCCAGACCGTGACGCCGACATAGCGGATCCGCTTGGCGTCCTTCAGCGCGCGCAGCACAGCGAGATTCGCGTCCACGTCGATCAGGTTGTGGACCGCCACGAGATCCAGGCTCTCGACCTTCATCCGCTTCAGCGACCGCTCGAACTCCGCCCGCGTCGCGTCATGCCCCTGCGTGTCGACCTTGCTGGCCAGGAACAGTTTTTGGCGCAGGCCGGGCTCGGCCAGGATCAGGCCCAGCACGTCCTCGGCGGTGCCGTAGCTCGGCGCCGTGTCGATCACGGTTCCGCCGAGCGACACGAAGGCCTGCACCGCCGCCTTGAGGGGCGCGACCGCCTCGACAGTGGGCTCGACCTCGTAGCGCCGGGAGGTGCCGATCCCCATCGCCGGCAGCATCTCGCCCGTCGATGGGATCGGCCTTCGGATCAGCGGCTCCGCGGCCCAGGACAGGCGGCCGGCGAGCGGCGCCAGGGTGGCAGCCGAGATGACGGCGCGACGGGATACGGGCATGGCCGGCCTCCGGCGGTGTCGGGACACGACCCGGACATAGGGCACGCCGCGCGGATGTGTATTCGTTATTCTCACGCTTGCGCGAGCAGCGGTCGCGCCAACGAGCCCCTGCGAGGCGAGAATGCCACGGGCCCGCACTTCGATGCCGGGTCTGTGAAAGTTCCGACGCGCGGCGACCCGACGGCGATGCGTTTTTATCGCGATGACTTTGACGATCTGATAGTTTTTATGATTTCTATCTTCGTGATTTATAGATAGACGATTATTTAAGTTCTACTTCACACGTATATACTGAAATTAAAACAATCATAAATAATCTAAATCTTCTTGACTCGACTCATATCAGCCGGGATATCGCTGATAATTCGCGAAACGCGTCTGATTGATTGCATCAAAAAAGGCGCGATTATATGCGATGATTTCAAATTTATCCGGAACCGTTATGGTCAAAAGAGCAACATCGCAACGCAAGACGTTCGTTTACTTTGCATCGGCATCAGCGATATTTGTCGGTGCAACCGTCGCAACATCGGCTGCCGCTCAGGAGAACGCCGACGCGGTGACGCTGGACGAGCTCAGCGTGACGCAGACGGGCGGCGGCCGTCCGCCGCGCTCGGGCACGATCGGTCAGCCGTCGCCGCTCTACGCAGGCGGGCAGGTTGCGCTGGAGGGCCGCGTCGGCTTGCTCGGCAACCGAAGCATCTTCGACACCCCATTCACGCAGAACAATTACGGGGCCGAGATGGCCCGCGACCAGGGTGCCCGCACTGTCGCCGACGTGCTCGCCAACGACCCAGCGGTCCGCACATCCCAACCGCCGTTCGGCAGCCAAGACACCGTCTTCGTCCGCGGCGTCGTGTTGAACTCCCGCGATTTCGCCTTCGACGGTCTCTACGGCATCAGCGACGCTCGCAAACCGATCATCGAGGGCATCGAGCGGTTCGAGGTTCAGCACGGCCCGGCAGCGTTCCTGTACGGATTCCCGCCGAACGGCAGCGTCGCGGGGGTCGTGAACCTGATTCCCAAACGGGCGGGCGAAGTCCCCCTCACGCGGGTGACGACGACCTACATGTCGCGCGCCAGCGGCGGGACGCAGCTCGATGTCGGCCGCCGGTTCGGCGACGGCAACGCGCTGGGCGTTCGTCTCAATGCCTTCTACAGCGACGGCCAGACCCCGATCGATCAGCAGTCGATCTGGAACGGCGGCGCGACGCTGGGGCTCGATTATCGCGGCGAGGCGTTCCGCTTCAGCCTGGACGCCGGCTATCACAATCTGGCGTATCGCAGCCCGACGGCAGCCATCGGCATCCTGCCCGGCCTGGCAGTTCCCCGGGCACCGGACCTGACGATCAACCAGCAGCCGCGCGGGGCCTTCACGGACTCCGAGTCCGGCTTTGCCGTGGCCCGGGCGGAATACGACGTCGCGCCGGACTGGACCCTGTTCGCGGCGTTCGGCGGATCCCGGACGAGCGAGGTGTTCGTCTATCCCGCGTTCACGATCATCAATGCCCGGGGCGACCTGAACGGGCGTATGATCCTGTTCCCGGATCGGCAGTCTCAGCTCACGGCCGAGGCCGGATTCCGCGGCACCTTCGACACCGGCACGGTCCACCATGCCATCTCGATCGTCGGGACGGCTTACAGCAACGACAATCCCTACGCGTCCGCCTCCGGGCCGTCCGTGGTCTCCAATCTGTACAGGCCGCTCGCGAGCCTGCCGCTGAACAGCGCCCGCATTCCCAGGATCGTGGCTCAGCAGCCGGCCGAGCTGAAGGGATTGGCCGCGGTCGACACCGTATCGCTCGTCCCGCACGTCATCGATTTGATCGTCGGGGTCCGCGGCCAAGCCGTTGAAACCAGGAATTACGACTCTGTCACCGCCGCCCTGGTGTCCGATTACGCCAAGAGCGTCGTCACGCCGCTCGCCGGCATGGTTGTCAAACCTCTACCGTGGATGTCCCTCTACGCCAGCTATGCCGAAGGGCTCAGCCTGGGTTCGACGGCGCCCAGCGACGCCCTGAATGCCGGTGCGGTCTTCCCGCCGACCGTGTCCACCCAACTGGAGACCGGCGCCAAGCTCGATCTCGGCGACCTCGGCCTGACGCTGGCCTTTTACGACATCGCCCAGCCGTCGTCGTTCCAGAACCCGGTCACCCGCATCTATGGGCTGACCGGCGAGCAGCACAATCGGGGAATCGACGTCAACGTCTTCGGCTCGCCGGTCGATGGCATGCGCCTCCTGGGCGGCATCACCCTGCTGGACGGCCGACTGGTCAAAACCGCGGGCGGCGCATTCGACGGCAAGGTCGCCCCGGGTGTTCCGCCGGTGCAGCTCAACTTGACCACGGAGGTCGACCTGCCGCGCCATCTGCTTCCCGGGGCCGCGCTGGCGGGGCGGGTGATCTACACGGCCGCACAGTATTACGACCAAGCCAACAGGCAGAAAATTCCGGATTGGACGCGATTCGACTTGGGTCTGCGCTATCGCTTAACGATCAACGACACGCCCATGAACGCGAGCTTCAACGTCGAGAACGTCACCGGCCTCGATTATTATGCATCGACTGGCGCCGGCAAGCTGATCCTCGGCATGCCGCGCACCTTCAAAGTGTCGCTGACCGCCGACCTGTGAAGCCTTCGGCGGCCGGCGCGGCCGCGCCGCGGCTCCTCCCGGCCGCGCTCGCGCCGGAGGCCTTAATCCTCCTCTGGCGGGTCTTCGAACTCGGCACCCTCCGTGTCTGGTGCGATGCGGAACCGGTACTCGTCGATCGCCAGGAAGGCGCGGTGGACGACCTGGGGGTCGAGCCCGTCGCGCACCACGATCGTCTGGAAATCGATGAACAGGCGGGCGATCCGGGCCTCGTCCGACAGGGCCGCCAGCGCGGAGGAACTGGCGCCCGCGTGCATGATGTAGCGCTTCGTGGCGCCTTCCGGGTCGGGTGCCGGCAGCACCACGATCTGCCCGGCCGTCTCGGGCCGCAGCTCCGCCCAGCGGGCGGGTGTCCACGCAATGATGGCCTCGATCTGCTTCATCGGCACCTCCGGCGGCTCGGGAGGATCCGCCTAAGCATCATTTGCCGGAGGGGTCACCCGGCAGGCGCTGAAAATTCGGTCGCGCCGTCACGGCGAGCACGGGGAAACCATCCAGCGATCCGCCGCATCCGAGGATGTCGCGCTGCCGGAGGCTGCACCGCCGCGCTCGCCCCGACCGTGGGTCGATGCCGGGCCAGAAGCCTGCCCGACCGCGCGCCTGCCTTCGAGGCCGGGCGAACTCCGATCGCCCGTTTCCCGAGGGTGGGCCGAGACCGAGATCATCGGCTGCCGACGGTGTCGGATCACACCGTCGAACGGGGTCGGCGCTGCGGCGCGATGCAGCGTCTCCCCGCGGGTCGGACGTTCAGTGCGCGCGCTCGACCTGCCCGCGGATCTCGCCCTTCGGGTTCGCCGCGGTGTGGATATTGAAGTAGAGCTTGCCGGCTTCGAGGTCCGCCGCCTTGGCGTCGTCGAGGGTGGCCTCGCCGGAGAACGGGCTGCCGGTGACGGTGACGGGCACCAGCACGCCGGCATTCGCGCCGGCGGCGGCCGGGCCATGGAAATGCGCGGCGGTGACCGGGCCGGTCAAGCCGCTGTAGGTCCCGTTCCAGCTCAGGTGCTTGGTGGCCGGATCGTAGGTCGCCGTGATGCTGCCGGTGCCCTTCGAATCGGTCGCCGGGACCTCGCTGCCGCCGTTCAGCGCCGCCGCGTACGGAGTGCCGGTGCCGGCCGCGTGGACGGCGGACGTCGCCAGCGGCATGGACCATGCGAGGAGGACTACGAGACCGGTTCTGGACAGGCGTGTCATCGGACGCTCCGCTTCGGCACGGCCCTCAAGCGGGGCCACGTGTCGCAAGATAAGGGGGCGGCGCCGCGCGGACCACCGGGCTATCGTGAAACGTGGGACAGATGTCCGGCCGCGTGGGCCGATGGGGGCGCGATGGCGGTCACGGACGCGGGGGCCCCGCC
>NZ_VRVD01000540.1:0-3218 GCF_008040015.1 Methylobacterium sp. WL18
GAACGGAGCGGCGAGGCGGTGGGCGCCGCGCTCGTCGAGGGCCCGGGCGGTATCGGCCAGGAATGGCTGGGCCAGCAGGTAGCGGGTGTTTCGTCCGACCGCCGGCATGGCTCCGGCGCGGCGGGCCGGAAGGAACCGGACGTCCGTGATCCCCATCGCGGAGAACATCCGGACGAACTGGTCCTCAACCACGTCCGCCAGTGCGCCGACGATCAGGAGCGACGGCTCTGCATCGGCGGATGACCGGGGCAACTCCGGCACGAGGGCGGCCAGGCAGGCATCCTCGCCCTGCGTGAAGGTCGTCTCGATGCCGGAGCCGGAATAGTTCAACACCCGCACCGGCGCGAGGCGCCCCGACAGGCGTTGGGCCGCCCGGGACAAATCGAGCTTGATCACCTCGGACGGGCAGGAGCCCACGAGGAACAGCAGCTTGATGTCGGGCCGGCGCTCGATCAGCCGGGTGACGACCCGGTCGAGTTCCTCGTTGGCGTCGGCGATGCCGGCGAGGTCGCGCTCGTCGATGATCGCAGTGGCGAAGCGCGGCTCGGCGAAGATCATCACCCCGGCCGCCGACTGGATCAAGTGGGCACAGGTGCGGGAGCCGACCACCAGGAAGAACGCGTCCTGGATCTTCCGGTGCAGCCAGACGATGCCGGTGAGCCCGCAGAACACCGCGCGCTGACCGTGCTCCTGATGGAAATCGATGCTGCCGCAGGCGGCCGATGTTGCAGTGACGGGCGGTTGGACGGGCGCGTTCACGACAGCGCCTCCGCCAGATGCGGCCGGTCGGCGTCGAGGCCTCCCAGGCGGGCGGCCCGGAGCTTGAGCAGGAACTGGCCGGCGTTGATCACGTAGGTGGCGTAGGCCGCCAGCGCGAGGATCAGCAGGGCCCGCTCATCCAGGGCGCCGGTGATCAGTGCGGCGAGGTAGGCGGTGTGGAGCGCAAGCACCAGCATGCTGACCACGTCCTCCCAGAAGAAGGCCGGGGCGAACAGCCAGCGGCCGAATACGACCTTTTCCCAAATCGAGCCGGTGACCATGATCGCGTAGAGTGCCAGGGTCTTGGCGACGACCGAAACTTGGGCGGCGAACAGGCCGTGCCCGGTGGCGAGCGCCCGCAGCACCAGGACCAGACTCACCAGGAAGATCAGGAATTGCAGCGGGGCGAGCAGCCCCTGCACCAGCGTCCAGGGCGAGGCGTCGCGTCTCTGGCGCTGGGCGGACGTGTAGAGCGGTCGTGATGGCCGGTCCCCGGGACCCATGCATCCGCTCCCCTGTGCTCGGCGACGCCCGTCGGGTGTCATCGTTGGCAGAGGCTAGGGCCGCGGCACCAAAAGTGTCAAGTCCGCTTGACGCCTTGTTGGAGTGACACCGGTTTGATATATTTTCTTTGTTCCAAGTCATTGCCAAGATCGACGGCTCAGGTATCGTTCCGAACGCTGGTCGACGCTTTCGATGGCTTGGCTGGTTCGATTCGAGGATCTGCGACGACGAAGACTTGAGAAGACCGGCGGGCAACGCCGCACTCGACGCGCTTGCGGAACCGCCGGCCCACCCGGGTCGGGGCCGCTTCTGGGAGGGATGCCGATGGGAGACTGGAGGCATTTCGGTGAGCGTCTGGATCCAGGTCCGATCGCGGGCGGATGCGGCGCGATGGGCGACGGACTGTCGGCCTACGGCGACGGGCCGCGGGTGCGCCACCAAGCCATCCCGCGCCCCTCCTCCGACGACAAGGCGGTGCCGGACGCGCTGGCCCGCCTGGTCGAGGCGGAGATCCTGCCCCGCCTGATGATGGCCCACCGGCCGGTCGGGCGCCGGGCCCAGAGCGACCGGGCGCCGAGCCCGGAGGAGATCGCGGCCTTCAGCGCCCTGCTTCTGGCCCCCGGGCCGATCGACCTGGACGGCCAGGTCTCCGCGCTGCGCGAGGGCGGGCTGCCGCTGCCGCGCCTGCTGCTCGACCTGCTCGCCCCGGCCGCGCGCCATCTCGGGGAACTCTGGGAGGAGGACGCCTGCGATTTCCTGGCCGTGACCGAGGGACTCGGCCGGCTGCAGGCGGTGAGCCGGCGCCTCTGCGCGCAGCTCGAGGACGAGACCGTGCCGGCCAACGGCCGCAGCGTGCTGCTGCTGCCCTGCCCCGGCGAGACCCACCATTTCGGCCTGTCGATCGTCGCGAGCTTCTTCCGCGAGGCCGGCTGGGACGTGACCACGGCGGTCCCCGGCCCCGGGGTCGATCCCCTGACCCTGCTGCGCGCGGAGTGGTTCGACGTGGTCGGCCTGTCACTGTCCTGCGACGTGTTCCTGCCGGCGCTGTCCGGCACCGTGACGGATGTCCGGAAAGCCTCCAGCAACCCGGAGGTCCGGGTCATCGTCGGCGGCCCGTATTTCGCGCGCTACGGCGGCGAGGCGGGCATCGTCGGGGCGGACGCTTGCGCGCCGGACGGCTGCTTGGCGCCGGCGACCGCCGAAGCTTTGCTGGACAGACGGGCCATGGCCTGCTGAAAGGGGCAAATTTTCAACTCTCACGCAATGGTGATCGTGACGCCCCAGCCTCACCCCACCCCGCAGCCGCCGCCTCAGGCGCTGCTCCAGGTGGCCGGCCACCTCGACGGAGAGGCGGTCGGACGCCTCGTCGCGGCATCGGCCGACCTGTCCCTGGTGGTGGATGCCGACGGGGTGATTCGGGATGCGACGGCGGCTGCCGACCTCGACGCCGAGAACATCCCCGGCTGGCTCGGGCGGCGCTGGATCGACACCGTGACGATCGAGAGCCGGCCGAAGGTCGACGCGCTGCTGCGCGACGCCCAGACCGGCGGCATCACCCGCTGGCGGCAGATCAACCACCCCTCCCCCAGCGGCGTCGACCTGCCGATCCGCTACGCCTCCCTGCGCTCGGTGGAGGGCGGCCCGATCCTGATCCTCGGCCGGGACATGCGGGCGGTGGCCGCGCTCCAGCGCCGGCTCACCGACGCCCAGCAGGCCCTTGAGCGCGACTACGACCGCCTGCGCGCCGCCGAGACCCGGTACCGGCTGCTGTTCCAGATCTCCGGCGAGCCGGTGCTGGTGCTCGATGCCGGCACCCGCCGGGTGATCGAGGCGAACCCCGCCGCCGCACGCCTGCTCGGCCGCCCGGCCAAGCGGCTGGCCGGCCAGGACGCGGTCGACCTGTTCGAGGCGGGCAGCGCCCGCTCCCTGGAAGCGCAGTTCGCCGCCCTGCGGGC
>NZ_VRVD01000541.1:0-3203 GCF_008040015.1 Methylobacterium sp. WL18
GGGTGGGCTGGGACGAGGACCGCTTCGCGGCCCCGACCCTGGAGGAGGCCGCGCGGACCGGCGCGACCTGGGTCGGCGACGATGCCGACGCCCTGATCGCCAGCCCGTTCGTGGACATCGTGATCGACGCCACCGGCAGCCCCGCCGCCGGCATCCACCACGCCCTCAAGGCCTGCGAACAGGCCAAGCACATCGTGATGGTCAACGTCGAGGCCGACGTGCTGGCCGGCCCGCTCCTGACCCGCCGGGCCGCGGAGGCCGGCGTGATCTACTCCATGGCCTCGGGGGACCAGCCAGCGCTCATCGCCGAACTGGTCGACTGGGCGCGCACGATCGGCCTGGAGGTGGTCTGCGCCGGCAAGGGCACGAAGTACCTGCCGGCCTACCACGCCTCCACCCCCGACACGGTCTGGGGCCATTACGGCTTCAGCGCCGAGCAGGTCGCGGGGGGCGACTTCAACGCGCAGATGTTCAACGCCTTCCTGGACGGCACCAAGTCGGCCCTGGAGATGGCCGCGGTGGCCAACGCCTGCGGGCTGACCCCGCCGCGCGACGGCCTGGCCTTCCCGGCCTGCGGGGTCGACGACCTGCCCACGCTCCTGCGTCCGGTGGCCGATGGCGGGATCCTGACCGAGCGCGGCACGGTCGAGGTGGTGTCGTCCCTGGAGCGGGACGGGCGCCCGGTGTTCCGCGACCTGCGCTGGGGCGTCTTCGCGGTGTTCGAGGCACCGAGCCGCTACGTGCAGGAATGCTTCGTGCAATACGGGCTGAAGACCGACGCCAGCGGCCGCTACGCCGCCACCTACAAGCCCTACCACCTGATCGGCCTGGAACTCGGGATCTCGGTGGCGTCCATCGCGGTGCGGGGCGAAGCCACCGGCGCCACCGGGGCCTGGCACGGCGACGTGGCGGCCACCGCCAAGCGCGCCCTGAAGGCCGGCGAGCGCCTCGACGGCGAAGGCGGCTTCACGGTCTACGGCACGCTGATGCCGGCGGCCGATTCCCTGCGGCAGGACGCCCTGCCGATCGGTCTGGCGCACAACCTCGTCCTGACCAACGACATCCCGGCCGGCCGTGCGGTCCGCTGGAGCGACGTCGCCTACGACGCGAGCCACCAGGCCATCCGCATCCGGCGCGAGATGGAAGCCGTGTTCCGCACGGAACTCGGCCTGGCCGCCCCGTCACAACGGGTCGCCTGACCAACGGACAGGCCCGGCCGCTTCCGCGCGGCTGGGCGCCTCAGGCGCGTACGGGCACGGGATCGCGCGAAGTACCTGCTGGCGCGCTGTGCTCGATCCAAAGGTGGGCTGCTGGTCGTCAGCGGGACAGGGCTGGGCCCCGGCATCCGCTCAGTGATTTGTAGTAATGGCGCGCCCGAAAGGATTCGAACCTCTGACCCCCAGATTCGTAGTCTGGTGCTCTATCCAGCTGAGCTACGGGCGCCTGTCACGGCGGCGGGGGCTTGGCCCGCCGGCGTGAAGGGGCTTCTAGAGGCTCGGATCCGGCTTGGCAAGACCGTTTGGCAAGACCGATCTGCCGAATGCGGAACGGCCGGCGCTACGGGGCGCGGGCGCTCGCCCGGACGCGTTCCTCGGCGGCGCGGATCGCGTCCGGGGTGCCGACGTGGAGCCACTGGCCGTCGAGGCGCATGCCGGACAGGCGGCCGGCCGCGATCGCCCGGTCGAACAGCAGGTTGAGCGAGAAGGCGCCGTCGGGCGTGTCGGCGAAGAGGCCGGGCTGCAGGATCGCCACGCCCGCGTAGATGAACGGGGCGACCTCGCGCTCGCCGCGGCGCTCCAGGCGGCCGTCCGCGTCCATGACGAAATCCCCGGCGCCGTCGTAGCCCAGGCTGGTGGCGGTGGGGGCGACCAGCAGCAGGGCGTCCATGCGCTCCGGATCCCAGGCGTCGATCAGCCGGCGGAGGTTGGGCGCCGGCCCCTCGAGCCAGAACGAATCCGAGTTCAGCACCACGAACGGCGCGTCGCCCAGCAGCGGCAGCGCCTTGCGGATGCCGCCGCCGGTCTCCAGGAGCGCGGCGCGCTCGTCCGAGACCTGGATGGCGGGTCCCTCCGTCCGGCGGGCGAGATGCCCCTCGATCAGGTCGGGCAGGTAGTGGACGTTGACGATCGCGGTCTCGATGCCGGCCTCGGCGGCGCGGTCGAGGGCGTGGTCGAGGAGCGCCTTGCCGGCCACCTCCACCAGGGGTTTCGGCACCGTGGCGGTGACCGGCCGCATGCGCTTGCCCAGGCCCGCGGCCAGCACGAACGCACGGGTGACGGCGGGGGCGGGCTCGCTCATGCGGGGATCCGGATCAGGCGTTGATGATCATGGTTTCAAAAGGTCTTCGACCTTTTGCGGGTGCAGGGCAGAGCCCTGCAGTCGGCGAAGCCCCGAGAGCCTCGGGACGCTGTCCCGAACCCTGCCAAGGGGCCCCGGGCCCTTTGGATTCCCGTTCCTTTCGCCCGTGACCCGGGACCGCTCGGCATGCGTCCTAGGACTCGGCATCGGAGCCGACCAGGCCCGGCAGGTGCGCCGCATGCCAGGCCCGCAGCTCGGCCAGCGCCGGGTGGGCGAGGTTGCGGGTGAGATAGCCCTCGATCCGCGGCAGGTGGGCGAGGTAGCCGGGCTTGCCGTCGCGCCGGTCGAGCCGGGCGAAGATCCCGAGGATCTTGGTGGCGCGCTGGGCGGCCAGCAGCGCGTACGCCGTGGCGAAGGCCCCGACATCGAAGGCCGGGTCGCGGCCCCGGCGCTCGCGGGCGTAGAGGCCCAGAAGCCGCAGCTCGAATTCGGCGCTGGTGTCGACGCGGGCATCCTGCAGCAGCGAGGCGACGTCGTAGGCCGGATGGCCCATCACGGCGTCCTGGAAGTCGATCAGCCCGACCCGCTCCAGCCCGTCGCGCTCGGGCAGCCAGATCAGGTTCGGCGAGTGGTAGTCGCGCAGGGTCCAGGTGGCGCGGTCGGGTCGCGCGTTCTGCAGGGCCGCGCGCCACAGGGCCACGAACTCGGCCCGGGCGTCGTCCGAGAGCGCGGCGTTCCGGATCGCCGGGACGTACCATTCGGGCATCAGCTCGGCCTCGAACAGCAGGGCCGCCTCGTCGTAGACGGGCAGGACGTGCTCGATGCCGTCCGCCACCGGCAGCACCGCCGGCAGCGGCGTGGCGTGGAGCTTGGCGATCCGGAACGCCGTGCTCTCGGACGACGCC
>NZ_VRVD01000542.1:0-3201 GCF_008040015.1 Methylobacterium sp. WL18
GCGCTGGACGGCGCGAGCGGCTGGCTCACCGGCCTGCGCGCCGGCCAGTCGGCCAACCGCGCCGAGACGCCGCTCGCCGAGTTCGATCCCGCCCGCGGCCTGATCAAGCTCAACCCCCTGGCCGACTGGTCCCGGGCGCAGGTCGACAGCTTCGTGCGCGAGAACTTCATTCCCTACAACGTCCTGCACGATCGCGGCTTCCCGTCGATCGGCTGCGCCCCCTGCACCCGCGCCGTGAAGCTCGGCGAGCCGGAGCGCGCCGGGCGCTGGTGGTGGGAGCAGGAAGAGAAGAAGGAGTGCGGCCTGCATGTCGGGCGGCCCTCCGCGTCGATCCAGCCGGGCCAGGAGCCCGCCATCTTCGAGAGCACCCCAGACGTGAAGACCCGCCAGCCGGAGTTCGCCCGATGAGCGCAGCCCTCGCCGCCGCGGTGCCGACGGGCGCCCCCGCCTCCGCCGACCGCCTCAGCCACCTGAAGCGGCTGGAGGCCGAGAGCATCCACATCTTCCGGGAGACGGTCGCCGAGGCCGAGAACCCGGTGATGCTCTACTCGATCGGCAAGGATTCCTCGGTGCTGCTGCACCTGGCCCTGAAGGCGTTCGCGCCCGGCACCCTGCCGTTCCCGCTGCTCCACGTCGACACGACGTGGAAGTTCCGCGAGATGATCGCCTTCCGCGACGCCCGGGTGAAGGAACTCGGCCTCGACCTCCTGGTCCACACCAACCCGGACGGGCTCGCCCGCGGCATCGGGCCGGTGAGCCACGGCTCCGAGGTCCACACCGACGTGATGAAGACCCAGGCGCTGCGCCAGGCCCTCGACAAGTACAAGTTCGACGCGGCCTTCGGCGGCGCCCGCCGCGACGAGGAGGCGAGCCGGGCCAAGGAGCGGATCATCTCCCTGCGCACCGCGCAGCACCGCTGGGATCCCAAGCGCCAGCGCGCGGAGCCCTGGCACCTCTACAACCTGAAGAAGAAGCGCGGCGAGTCCCTGCGGGTGTTCCCGCTGTCCAACTGGACCGAGCTCGATATCTGGCTCTACATCGAGCAGGAAAAAATCCCGATCGTGCCGCTCTACTTCGCGGCCGAGCGCCCGGTGGTGGAGCGCGACGGCCAGCTGATCATGGTGGACGACGACAGGCTGCCGCTGGAGCCCGGCGAGGTTCCGCAGCAGCGCCTGGTCCGCTTCCGGACCCTCGGCTGCTACCCGCTCACCGGCGCGGTGGAGAGCGACGCGGCCACGCTGCCCGAGATCGTCGGCGAGACGCTGGCGGCGCGCACCTCGGAGCGCCAGGGCCGGGTGATCGACAAGGACGGCGCGGGCGCCATGGAGCGCAAGAAGCAGGAGGGGTATTTCTGATGACGGTGCACCAGGCTCCCACCGCGTTCAGCGACCGTGCCGCCACCTATCAGGCGTTCCTGGCCGCCCACCAGAGCAAGGCCGTGCTGCGCTTCATCGCCTGCGGTTCGGTGGATGACGGCAAGTCGACCCTGATCGGCCGGCTGCTGCACGACACCAAGCAGATCTTCGACGACCAGATCTCGGCGCTCCAGCGCGATTCCCGCCGCCACGGCACGCAGGGGCAGGAGATGGACCTTGCGCTGCTCGTCGACGGCCTCCAGGCCGAGCGCGAGCAGGGCATCACCATCGACGTCGCCTACCGGTTCTTCTCCACCGACAAGCGCTCGTTCATCGTGGCCGACACCCCCGGCCACGAGCAGTACACCCGCAACATGGCCACCGGCGCCTCGACGGCGGACGTGGCGGTGATCCTGGTGGATGCCCGACAGGGCCTGATCCGCCAGACCCGGCGCCACGCCCTGCTGGTCTCGATGCTGGGCATCCGCCGGGTGGTGCTGGCGGTGAACAAGATGGACCTCGTCGGCTGGTCGCAGGACACGTTCGACGCGATCCGCTCGGGCTTCACCGCGTTCGCCCGCGAGCTGAACTTCGCCGAGGTCAAGGCGATCCCGCTCTCGGCCAAGAACGGCGACAACGTCGTGGAGCCCGGCATCGCCACCCCCTGGTACACGGGCGGCACGCTGCTCGACTATTTGGAGACCGTGCCGGTGCACGCGGAGGCGCTCAACGCTCCGTTCCGCATGGCGATCCAATGGGTCAACCGGCCGAATTCCGAGTTCCGCGGCTATAGCGGGCGGATCGCCAGCGGCCGGGTCCGCCCGGGCGACGCCGTCACCATCCAGCCCTCCGGCCGGACCTCGACGGTGGCGCGGATCTACACCGCCGACGGCGACCTGCCCGAGGCCGGCGAGGACGAATCGGTGACCCTGGTGCTGGCCGACCAGATCGACGCCTCCCGCGGGCAGGTGATCGCGGCGTCCGGCGCGCCCCTGCGGGTCGCCGAGAGCTTCGACGCCCGGTTGTTCTGGGCGGCCGAGACCGAGCTGGCGCCGGGGGCGAGCCTGCTCGCCAAGATCGGCACCGCCACGGTCAACGCCACCGTCGAGCGGATCGTCTCCCGGATCGATCCCGAGACCGGCAAGCCGGGCCCGGCCGAGCGCCTCACCGCCAACGACATTGCGGACGTGTCCCTGCGCCTCGACCGTCCGGTGGCGGTGGACGCCTACGCGGCCAACCGCGAGACCGGCAGCCTGATCCTGATCGACCGCGAGACCACCGACACGGCGGCGCTCGGGCTGGTCCTGGCGCCGAAGGGCGAAGCCGCCCCGGCGGCCTCCGCCGCACCGCCTGACGAGAAGGCCCCCGGCCTGCTCGGTCGCCTCGGCCGCCTGCTGGGGCGCTGACGCCAAGGTTCCGGATCCACAAGGTCCGGGACCTTGTGCGGGTCCAGGGCGGAGCCTTGGTTCATCGGGGCTCCGCCCCGATACTCCGCCAAAGGGCTGAGCCCTTTGGGATCCCTGACCGTCAGGCCGCCTCCGAGACCGCGCCGAGGCCCCAGGCTTGGGCCAGCCGGGTATAGGAGTCGTGCCGCGCCGCCTGGTCGGGGATCGCCGTGACGATCATCAGTTCGTCGGCCTGCGTCCCCGCCACGAGGTCCATGAGCCGCGCCCGCAGGGTCTCCGGCCCGCCCACGTGCAGCTTGTCGCGGCCGCGCTCGATCTGGGCCCGCTCCGCGTCGGAATACGGGTAGGCGAGCGCTTCCTCCAAGCTCGGCAGCGGGCGGTACTCGCCGCGCTCCCGTCGCAGGGTCGCGAGGCGGGCGCTCGCGGCCTGACGCTCGGCC
>NZ_VRVD01000543.1:0-3200 GCF_008040015.1 Methylobacterium sp. WL18
ACCGCGGTGCTGCCGGGCGCCACGGAGTCGGAGCCCTTGCCGCCGGCCATGCGGGCATGATGGCCGTGATGGGCACGGGCCGGCGCGGCATTGCCCTGGGTCTGGCCGTCATCCGAACCGTCGGTGGATGCTTCGGTGATGCTTTGCGCGGAGGTGGGGGCCGCGAAGCCGCCCTGCGCGCTGATCTGGCTGAAGTCGGACTGCACCTTCAGCAGCGACGCCATCAGGTCGCTCGACAGCGCCGGGCTGGACGCTTTGCTGCCGGAGGAGGTCGTGGCCGCCGCGCCGGCCGACGGGCTCGCGCCGTCGCTCGCCACCGCGAACGCGTTCGCGTCGGTCTGCTGCGCCGACGCACCGCGCGTCTGCCGCAGGGCACTGATGAGATCCCGCTGGAGGCTGCTGCTCGTGACCGAACCGACCGACATGATACGTCCTCGCGAAAGTCCTTTTTCGGGACGATGCACGCTGCGGTCCAGAATTTTGCCTGTGACTTCAAGGGCCAAGACGGGCGGTGGGCCGGCAGGATCGGCCACGCGGCAGATTTTGCCGGCTCGGGGGCAGTGGCTTGGCCCGGGCGGACGGCCAAGCGCGCGTCTCCTACCCTTTATAAAATCGCGGCTTCACGGAACGCGGGTCGGATGCTTCTCGGCCGGAAGAGAAGTCGCTCCGCGGTAGGCACAGGCCCTCCCTCCCCCCTCTGCGGGCTAACGGATTCACACGTCTTTCCGGAACACTAAGGTTCTGGAAGAAAGGCGCGTTTTCCCCTCCCCGCAAGGGGGGAGGAGAGCGCGTCTCGGCCAGGGATGTGTGAATACCGTAGGTCGCCAGGGGAGGAGCGCGCGGCGCGCCTCGCCGAAGACGATGTGTGCATACGCCAGCCCGCAAAGGGGGGAGTGAGACGCGCTTGGGGTGAGCCTTCGCCCTTATCCGGCAGCGTTGTGTGAACCCGATGGCCCGCACGGGAGAGCGGGCCCGCCGCGGCCTGCGGGCCCGATGAAAGCACGGCCCTACCCCGCCGATCCTCATGCGATCCTTATAAGATCGCCCGCCTCTCCATCTCGAACCCTAACGTGGTTCACGCCCACAATCCGGGTCGGACGGGATCGGTCGCGGCATGGCCGCCGGCCGCCCGCAGAACCGAAACGGACCCCGTCATGCTCGACCTCATCTTCATCGCCGCGGGACTGGCCTTCTTCGCCCTGGGCGAAGGCTACGCCGTCCTCTGCGACCGCCTCTGACGAGGCGTGTCCATGACCTTTGCCATGACCCTCGACCTGACCCTCGGCGCGCTCGTGACCCTCGGGCTGCTCGGTTACCTCACCTACGCCCTCGTCCGCCCCGAGCGGTTCTGAGCGGCACGGACGGACCCCTCCCATGACTCTCAACGGCTGGATGCAGATCGCGCTCTACTGCGCGGTCGTGTTGGCGCTCGTGAAGCCCCTCGGGCTCTACATGACGCGCGTCTTCAACGGGGAGCGTACGCTCCTCTCGCCGATCGTGGCGCCGGTGGAGCGCGCATTCTACCGCGTCGCCGGCATCGACGCCCGGCAGGAGCAGCATTGGCTCGCCTATGTGGGCGGGGTGATCCTGTTCCACCTGCTCGGCTTCGCGGTGCTGTACGCGATCCTGCGGCTGCAGGCGTTCCTGCCGCTCAACCCGGCCGAACAGGCCGCCGTGGCGCCGGACCTCGCCTTCAATACGGCCACGAGCTTCGTCACCAACACCAACTGGCAGGCCTACGGGGGCGAGACCACGCTCTCGTACCTGGCCCAGATGCTCGGGCTCACGCACCAGAACTTCCTGTCGGCGGCCACCGGCATCGCCGTCGCGGTGGCGCTGATCCGCGGCTTCGCCCGGGCCTCCACCGGCACCATCGGGTCGTTCTGGGTCGACGTCACCCGGGCGACCCTCTACGTCCTCGTGCCGCTCTGCATCCCCTACGCGCTGTTCCTGGTCTGGCAGGGCGTCCCGCAGACGCTCGGCGCCTCGGTCGACGCGACCACGCTGGAAGGGGCAAGGCAGACCATCGCGATCGGCCCGGTGGCGAGCCAGGTCGCGATCAAGATGCTCGGCACCAACGGCGGCGGCTTCTTCAACGCCAACGCCGCGCACCCGTTCGAGAACCCGACCGCGCTGTCGAACTTCGTCCAGATGGTGTCGATCTTCGCGATCGGGGCCGCCCTGACCAACGTGTTCGGCCGCATGGTCGGGGACGAGCGCCAGGGCTGGGCGATCCTCGGCGCGATGGGGATCCTGTTCCTGGCCGGCGTCCTCGTCACCTACTGGGCGGAGGCGCAGGGCAGCTCCGTACTCAACGGCTTCGGCCTCGCGGGCGGGAACCTCGAAGGCAAGGAGGTCCGCTTCGGCATCGTGGCCTCGGCGCTGTTCGCGGTGGTGACCACGGCCGCATCCTGCGGCGCGGTCAACGCCATGCACGACAGCTTCACGGCGCTCGGCGGCATGATCCCGCTCATCAACATGCAGCTCGGTGAGGTCGTCATCGGCGGCGTCGGGGCCGGCCTCTACGGCATGCTGGTCTTCGTCATCGTGGCGATCTTCGTGGCCGGCCTGATGGTCGGGCGCACCCCCGAATACCTCGGCAAGAAGATCGAGGCGCGGGAGGTCAAGATGGCGATGCTCGGCATCCTGTGCCTGCCGCTGATGATGCTCGGCGGCACCGCGCTGGCGACCGTGCTGCCGGCGGGCCTCGCCGGGCCGGCCAATGCCGGGCCGCACGGCTTCACCGAGATCCTCTACGCCTACACCTCGGCGGCGGCCAACAACGGCTCGGCCTTCGGCGGGCTCACGGCCAACACGCTGTTCTACAACAGCACCCTGGGCCTCGCGATGCTAGTCGGCCGGTTCTTCGTGAAGATCCCGGTGCTCGCCATCGCGGGCTCGCTCGCCGCCAAGAAGACGCTGCCGGCCTCGGCGGGCACCTTCCCGACCCACGGCGGGCTGTTCATCGGGCTGCTGGTCGGCGTGATCCTGATCGTCGGCGGGCTGACCTTCTTCCCGTCCCTGGCACTGGGGCCGGTGGTCGAGCACCTCGCCGGCGCCGCCGGCCAGACCTTCGCGACAGGAGGCTGAGATGCCGCGCACGCTCCCGACCCAGCGCATGCCGCGCCATCACCTCCTGCTGCACCGGGCACCCCCGCCCCGGCACCGGGCCGGCGCGCCGCCGCCGCGGACCTCCGACC
>NZ_VRVD01000544.1:0-3196 GCF_008040015.1 Methylobacterium sp. WL18
TGCCGCCCTCGACCGCGCCCGCCTCATCGCGCCGGACGTGGCCGCGGTCGCCGCCGCGACCGGCGTGCCAGCATCCGACATCGGCGCCTTCTACGACCTGTTTGCGGGCACCCGCCGGGTGGTCACCGCCTTCTCGCAGGGTGTGAACCAGTCGGCGCAGGGGACCGACAAGGGCAACAGCATCATCAACTGCCACCTGATCACCGGCCGCATCGGCGAGACCGGGATGGGGCCGTTCTCGCTCACCGGCCAGCCCAACGCCATGGGCGGCCGCGAGGTCGGGGGTCTGGCCAACATGCTGGCCGCCCACATGCACTTCGCCCCCGAGGAGGTGGACCGGGTGCGCCGGTTCTGGGGCGCCCCCCGGATCGTCACCGGCGAGGGCATGAAGGCGGTGGCCCTGTTCGAGGCGGTCGCCCGGGGCAAGATCAAGGCCCTGTGGGTGATGGGCACCAACCCGCTGGTCTCGATGCCGCAGGCCGATCGGATCCGCGAGGCCCTCAAGGGGCTCGAACTCTACGCCGTCTCCGAGGTGATGGCCGATTCCGACACGGTGCGGGGCCTCGGCAAGACCACGGTGCTGCTGCCGGCCCTCGCCTGGGGCGAGAAGGACGGCACGGTCACCAATTCCGAGCGGCGGATCTCCCGGCAGCGCCGGTTCCTGGCCGCTCCCGGCGAGGCACGGGCCGACTGGGCGGTCCTGTCCGAGGTCGGGCGCCGGCTCGGCCACGATCGCGCCTTCGCCTTCCCGTCGGCGGCGTCCGTGTTCCGCGAACATGCCGGGCTCTCGGCCTACGAGAACAACGGCACCCGCGACTTCGATCTGGGCGCGCTCACCGACGTCGGCGACGCCGCCTACGACAGCGCGTTGCCGGTGCAATGGCCGATCCCGAAGCGCTCCGGCCCGAAGGGCGCGCCGCAGGGCAGGGCCCGGCTGTTCGGCGACGGCCGGTTCTACACCTTCGACCGCCGCGCCCGCTTCGTGGCGGTGCAGCCTCCGGGCGTGGCGCAGGCGGTCTCGGAGGATTTCCCGTTCGTGCTCAACACCGGCCGGGTGCGCGACCACTGGCACACGATGACGCGCACCGGGAAAAGTCAGCGCCTCTCGGCGCATCGTGCCGTGCCGTTCGTCGAGGTGCATCCGGATGACGCGGCCGGCCTCGGCCTCATCGAGGGCGGCATCGCCCGCCTGCGGACCGAGCACGGCGAGGCCGAATTGGAGGTGATGATCACCGACACGGTGGTGCGGGGCTGCCTGTTCATGCCGATGCATTGGGGCAGCGCCCACGCGTCGAAGGCGCGGGTCGGCGCCCTCGTCCGCGGCGTACCGGACCCGGTCTCGGGCCAGCCCGAGTTGAAGGCGACGCCCGCCGCCCTCGAGCCCGTCACCTACCGGGCCCGGGGCTTCCTGCTGTCGCGCCGCCAGGTGGCGCTGCCGGAGGGCTGGTGGTGGGCGCGGGCGGCGATCACCGGCGGATGGGGCGTGCAATTCGCCACCGCAGCCAGTTCAAGCGCCGTGGCGCTGATGGTCCGCGGACTGATCCAGAGCGAGGCGCTCGCCGGCTACGAACTCGCCGAATACGCCGACCATGCCCGCGACCGCTACCGCTGCGCCGTCTACTACGGCCCGCGGCTGGTCGCGAGCCTCGCCTACGCCCCCGCGGAAGCACGCCCGGACTGGGAGGCGGCCAAGGCCCTATTCGCCGTCGAGGCCCCCGAGGCGGCCGAGCGCCGCGCCTTGCTCTCGGGACGCGCCGCCACCGCGCCGGCCGGGCCGGTCGTCTGCGCCTGCCATGGGGTCGGCGGCGACGTGATCGCCGCGACCATCGCGGCGGGAGCTGATTCCGTCGAGGCTGTGGGCGCGGCCTGCAAGGCGGGCACGAATTGCGGCTCCTGCATCCCCGAGATCCGCAAGATGCTCCCCGGCCAGACCGCCCGCGCCGCGTGATTCTTTGATATATGCCGAATCGAGAACGGAGCGGCCCGTCCCACCAGCCCCCTCATCCCGGGATGCGGGCGCGGAGCGGCGGCAGCGACGCGGCACCTCAGGATGAGGTTGTCGGTTGGGATAACCGGCACGATGTAGGCTCAGGATAGATTCGTGACCGACACCCCAAGCCTCCTGCGCGCGGCCCGCGCACCCCGCGAGACCCAATCCGCCGGCCTGGAGCCGTTGGCGGTGCTGCCGGTGTTCGTGCCCCTGCGCGGCAAGCGGGTGGTGCTCGCCGGATCCTCGGGTGGGGCGCCCTGGAAGGTGAAGGTCCTGGCCGCCGCGGGCGCCCATGTCGACGTCTACGCGCCTCAGCCCAGCGACGAGCTGCGCGCGGTGCCGAACGAGATCGTCGACGGCAGCGTCGATCTTCACGAGCGTGCCTGGACGCCCGACGACCTCTGGGGCGCGGCCTTCTGCATCGGCGCCATGGAGGACGAGGCCGACTGCGTCGCCTTCGTGGTCGCAGCCCGCGGCGCCGGGGCCATCGTCAACGCGGTGGACCGACCGCACCTGTGCGACGTCAAGTTCGGCGCCATCGTCAACCGCTCGCCGCTGGTGGTCGGCATCTCCACCGAGGGCGCGGCGCCGGTCTTCGGGCAGACCGTGCGCGCCCGGATCGAGGCGATGCTGCCGCGCGGGTTCAGTCGCTGGGTGGGGGCCGCCCGCGACTGGCGGGACGGCGTCACCGCCCGGTTCCACGGGTTCAGCGAGCGGCGCAGCTTCTGGGAGCGCTTCACCGATCGCGCCTTCGCGGAGCCGGACCGCGCCCCGACGCAGCAGGACCTCGCCGAGCTGCTCGGCGAGACCGAGGCGGCGCCGAAGGGCGGCGCGGTGAGCCTCGTCGGCGCCGGTCCGGGCGACGCGGAGCTGCTCACGCTCAAGGCCCTGCGGGCGCTGCGCAATGCCGACGTGATCCTGTACGACGACCTCGTCGCCCCGGAGATCCTGGACTATGCCCGCCGCGAGGCGCGGACCATGCTGGTGGGCAAGACCGGGCACGGCCCGTCCTGCCGCCAGGACGACATCAACGCGCTGATGGTTCAGCTCGCCCGCACCGGCAAGCAGGTGGTGCGGCTGAAATCCGGCGACCCGCTGGTGTTCGGCCGGGCCGGCGAGGAGATCGAGGCTTGCCGGGCCGCGGGCATCCCCGTCACCGTGGTGCCGGGCATCTCGGCCGCGCAGGGGGCCGCAGCGGCGCTGGGC
>NZ_VRVD01000545.1:0-3194 GCF_008040015.1 Methylobacterium sp. WL18
GCCGGTCCTGTCCTCCGTCGCGCGGCCGCCCCCTCGGCTGCCCCCTTGCCGCGCGACGGAGGACAGGACCGGCATGCCCCTCACCAGCGATCTCCGCGGCGTCGTGCCGATCGCCCCGACGCCGTTCCACCCGGACGGCCGGATCGACGCGGTCTCCCTCGACCGGATGACGGATTTTTTCGGGGCTTCGGGGGTCGATGGCTTGACGATCCTCGGCCAGCTCGGCGAGGCCGGCAAGCTCGACCATGAAGAAGGGCTCGCCGTCGCGAAGCAGGTCCTCGGGCGCACCCGGCTGCCGGTGATCGTCGGCGTCACGGCGCCGGGCTTCGCGGCCATGCGGGCGCTCGCCCGCGAGGTGATGGCGATGGGCGCGGCCGGCGTGATGATCGCGCCGCCCAACACCCTGCGCACCGACGACCAGGTGGTCGGCTATTACCGCAACGCCGCCGAGGCGATCGGGCCGGACGTGCCCTTCGTGCTCCAGGACTATCCCCTCACCTTCTCGGTCCAGATGACGCCGGCAGTGATCCGCCGGATCGTGTCCGAGAATCCCTCCTGCGTGATGCTCAAGCACGAGGACTGGCCGGGGCTGGAGAAGATCTCGACGCTGCGGGGCTTCGAGGCGGACGGCTCGATGCGCCACATCGCGATCCTGGTCGGCAATGGCGGCCTGTTCCTGGACTTCGAGACCGAGCGCGGCGCCGACGGGGCCAACACCGGCTACGCCTTCCCGGAGATGCTGGTCGACGTGGTCCGCCTCGGCCGGGCGGGGGAGCGCGACGCCGCCCACGACCTGTTCGACGCCCACCTGCCCTACCTGCGCTACGAGCAGCAGCAGGGCCCGCTGGGGCTCGCGGTGCGCAAATACGTGTTCCAGCGCCGGGGGATTTTCTCGTCCGACGCCCAGCGCAAGCCGTCCCAGGCGCTCACCCCGCGGGCCAAGGCCGAAATCGAGTACCTGCTGGCCCGCCTCGCCCGAAAGGATGCGCGAGCGAAACTCCTGGATTCACAAGGTCTGTGACCTTGTGCGGGTGCAGGGCAGCGCCCTGCTTCATCGGGGCTCCGCCCCGATACCCCGCCAAAGGGCTGAGCCCTTTGGAATCTCCGCTCAGTCGAGCCGGTAGGCGATGACCGAGTCGCCCGGCGTGGTGCCGAGCGAGCCGTGGCCGCCGGCGGCGATCACCACGTATTGCTTGCCGTCCTTGCCCCGGTAGGTCATCGGCGTCGCCTGGCCGCCCGCGGGCAGCGTCATGGACCAGAGGGTCTCGCCGGTCTGCATGTCGTAGCCGCGGATCAGGTCGTCCAGGGCGGCCCCCGCGAAGGCGACCCCGCCGGCCGTGGTCAGGGTGCCGCCATGGGCCAGCATGCCCATCTCGAACGGGATCGGGAAGGTCACGCCGGCGACCTTCTGGCCGGCCACGGTGCCGTTGCGGTGTTTCCACACGGTGGTGCCGTCCGCGAGGTTCACCCCGACCCGCATGCCCCAGGGCGGCGCGTTGCAGGGCACGCCGAGCGCCGAGCGCATGTGGGCGATCGACACCGCGTAGGGGCCGCCGAGATTCTCGTTGCCGGGCTTCGAATCCGGATCGGTGGAGAACAGGCGCTTGTTCGGCTCGGCCTCCGGACGCCGATGCAGCTGGTAGATGTAGGGCAGGTATTGCGGCGTCGCGATCATCCAGTGGTTGACCGGATCGACGGCCACGGAGCCCCAGTTGAACACCCCGATATTGCCCGGCCACACGATCGAGCCGCCCGAGGCCTGGGGCGCCGTGAACGGGTTGCCGTCGTAGCGGTTCGACCGGAACGCGATGCGGCACTGGATCTGGTCGAACGGCGTCGTGCCCCACATGGCGGCCTCGGTCAGCGGCGCCGGGGTGAAGCGCAGCGCCGACATCGGCTGGGTCGCCGCAAGCGTCTCGCCCGGGATGTCGGTCTCGGTGGAGACCTTGACCTGCTCCACCGGGGCGAACGGCGCGCCGGTGCGGCGGTCCAGCACCCAGACGTTGCCGATCTTGGTCGGGATCAGGATCGCCGGCACCGCGGCCCCCTTGTGCGGCAGGGTCAGCAGCACCGGCTGGGACGGGTTGTCCCGGTCCCACAGGTCGTGCGCCGCGGTCTGGAATTTCCAGATCAGCCGGCCGGTCTTCAGGTCGAGGGCCGCCAGGGCGTCGATGAAGGCCTCGTCGTCCTTGGAGCGGGACACGCCGACCTGGTCGGGGGACCGGTTGCCGAACGGCACGTAGACCTGGCCCAGGCCCTCGTCCGCCGCGAGCTGGGTCCAGGCCACCGCAGAGTTCGGCTCGTAGAGTTCGCCGGCCTTGAGCGGCGCGGTGTCGTCGGGCTTGCCGGCGTCGAACTTCCACACGATCGCGCCGGTGCGCACGTCGTAGGCGCGGATCGCCCCCGACGGGTTGGTCTCGTAGTAGTTGTCGGCGATGGCGCTGCCGAGGATCACCAGGTCCCGGGTCACCAGCGGCGCCGAGGTCTCTTGGTAGGTGGCCCGCTGCAGGCCCGGCATCTGCGCCTTCAGGTCCACCGCGCCGTCGGTGCCGAAACTCTTGCAGGGCGCGCCGGTGTCGGCGTTCAGGGCGTAGAGCTTGGCGTCCACCGAGGTCGCGATGATCCGGCGCGGGCATTCGGCGATGGCGGCCTGGGCGGCCTGGACGGCTGCGGGGTCGGCCTCGGCCGGCGCCACGAAGCCGGTCGAGTCGTTGTAGGACACGCCGCGGCAGGTCTGGTGCTGGTACTGGGCGTCCCGCAGCATCCTGGGATCGAAGGACCAGACCACGCGGCCGGTCTCCGGCTCCAGGGCCCGGACGATGCTGTGCGGGGTGCAGAAATACAGCAGCCCGTTCACTTTGATCGGCGTCGCCTCGAAAGTGTATTCCTTCGAATCCTTGGCGTCGCCCTCGCGCAGGTCGCCGGTATGGTGCTCCCAGGCGACCTTGAGGCCGCGGACGTTGCCGGTGTCGATGTCCTTCAGCGCCGAGTAGCGCTGGCCGAGATTGGTGCCGCCGTAGGCGACCCAGTCGTCGGCCGGATAGGCGACGCCGCTCGGATCGACCGCGGCGTTCCCGGCCTGGGCGACCTTCGGCAGGCTGCCCTTCGTGTCCACCGGATCGACGAACCACGCCGCGCCGCTCGCGGCGACGAGGAGCGCCACGACGGCGCGCAACGCCAGCGGCCCGTTGCCC
>NZ_VRVD01000546.1:0-3193 GCF_008040015.1 Methylobacterium sp. WL18
GAGCGGCGCGCCCCGGGAACCGGGGCCCGAGGCCGGTCAGCGGCGCGGTGCGGAAACGCGGTCTGGCCGTGATCCGTGCCGGATGCGGGCTTCGCGGGTTCGGTCCGGAGTTCGTGTGTGGCGGCGGCGCCGCCGGGAACCGTTCGGCCGCGGCCCTGAAGCGGCGACGTCCGGAAGCGAGGCAGGCGCGGCGTCCGGCGTCATCGAGCCCGCCGACAACGAAAAAGGCCCAGCCGGAGGGCTGGGCCTTGAGATCCGTGGAACCGGGGAACCGGCGCGGGGGGTGTATCCCCGCGCCGACGATGCGGCTTAGAAGTCGCGCTGGACGCGGAAGCGGAACGAGGACACCGAGTCTGCCGTGGTGGTAGCAACTGCGCCACCGGCATTGATAGCACCGACGCGGGAGTAAGCGGTCGGATCCTTGTCCTTGTCGATCACGCGACCGTTCTTGACGCCGATCTGGGTGTAATAGCCTTCGACACCGATATCGAGGTCCTTCACCGGCGACCAGATCAAGCTCGCACCGGCGACGAACTGATAGGTATCGCGCAGGGCTTCGCTGAGCTGATAGAATCGCGTTCCGGGCACACCAACGGCGTTCGCGGCGAAGCTGTTCGTTCCGTTCGGATTGATCACCCCGAATGCTGCACCCTGAGCAGAGCGAGCACGCTGGGTGAAGTCCATCTCACCGTACGACCCGAAGACGGCCGAGCGCCACTCCGGCGACCAGTAGTGAAGGTACGAAGCGACAACCGTGAAGCTCGTGGACTGCTCCAGCTGGCCCGTGAACGGGTTGACGCTCGCGTCGTTGAAGAACTGGTTGAACTTCTGGCCCTGGATGGTCGCGGCGTTCTGCGAGTAGGAGCCGCTGAACGAGGAGTAACCGGTGTAGAGCTGGGAGCCACTGCCGTAGGCACCCTGCAGGTAGAGCGCATCACCCGGAGCGATGAACGGGGTGTTGATCTTCAGACCGCCCTGCACCGCGTAACCATACGAGTTGTTGGCGTGCGGGATGCTGACGTTCGTGCCGGTGCCGGTACCGGCGCCGTTCTGAACGTTGCCGACGTTCAACTCGTGAACCGCCGCGGAGACCTGCGCAGAACCCCAGGCTTGGTCGAGGCGCAGGGCGCCGACGACGTCCGGCATCCGCGAACGCTGGATCACATCGACCTGGCTGAAGCGGGTGGGGGTGGCACCGGTGTAACCAATGAACACCGGAGCCGGCGAGTTGTTCTGCGCGAAGTTCGCAATCGACGCGTTGACGGTGGCGCCCGTTGGGTTGTTGGACGGCGAGTAGATCGGGCTGCGGCGGAAGACCGGGTCTTCGGCCGAGATCGTGGCTGACAGGCCGTTGCCGAGGGTGGCGGTGTAGGCGAGCAGGTTGGTGGACGCGATGTCCGAACCGGCGGTAGCGCCGGCGAGCTCGAAGTCGTGAGCGTAGAAGTCGAAGAACGAGGACGCACGACCGGCGGTCAGGCCGGCGAACTGGATGAACGCCTTGTCGACGTTCGAGAACTGCTGGTCACGGCCGAAGCTGTCGATGCCGAGGCCCGGATAGGCCTGGCCGATACGCTGCTGGGTGCCGGAGGTGCCGACGCCGGAGTAGCCGGTGCGGGCGCCGGCATCGAGGCGCACGAAGGCGCGCAGGGTGCCGTAGGCGGTCTGGGTGCGGGCATCGAGGTTGATGCGCAGGCGGCCCTGGTAGCCCGACGTGTCGCCGCCGTTACCGAACTGGCGCGAATAGCTGGTCATGTAGCCGCCCTCGAACCGGGCACGGCCGGAGAGGCGCAGGCAGGTGTCGGTGCCGGGAATGTAGAAGAAGCCGGCGCCGTAGGCCGAGCACACGCGGACGTACTCGATCGGGACCGCCTTCTTGACCGGAAGGTCGGCGGCGTGGGCGGCTCCGATCGCCGCGAAGGCGGCTGCGGAACCGAGCAGTGAGCTCTTCAAGAGCTTCATAGACATCTCCAAAGCTTCGAGACCCGATGATGCGGACATGCCCGGTTTTCCGGATCTTGCCGCACGTCTTGTAGGTTTGGCCTGCGTCTTGGGTGGCAGGCTCCTGCGGGCTCTCGCTTGGCGATGCCCCCGTGCACGATCACCATGTGCGAACGGGTTTCGGCGAGCAATCAGAATTCGGCTCGGATAAATTGGTTCCTGTGCGATGTTGCCGCCCGGCAACAATATCAGAACGCGTTAGCCGGCAACAGCTTGCCGGATGTACCGATATGCTTTCCGCAGTGGCAGGAGTGCTGTCGAACCGGGCATGGACGGGGCCGCCCCGGCCGGCGGGAAGGGCCGGGGCGGTCCGAACGTGTGGGCTACGCCGACGTCCTGTCCTGAGACGGCGGAGGCGTGCCCGGCCTCACCTCACATCGGCGGCGTCAGGCCGTTCTTGCCGACGGCGACGCGGCGCGCCGTGACCTTGCCGTCCTCGCCGCGCGCGGCGACCACGAACGCCTTCGCGCCGGCAGCGATCGCACCGGAATCCGCGGACTCGAAGGTGACCACCGGGGCCTGCGGCGGGACCAGGATCTGGATCGACTGGCCCTTGCCGTAATCGACCGTGAGGGTACGCTCCACGCCGCCCCCGCTCGCCTTCACGGTGCCGTTCGTCATCGCGCTCTTGACCCGGGGGGCGTCCGGCGCGGTCGCGGGTCCGGCGGCCTTCACGGTGCCGTTGGTCATGGTGCTCTTCACGGCAGCGCTGCCGGTGTGATCGGGAAGCATGTCCCAGTCGTAATGGCCCTCACCGGTGCCGCGCATCGATTCCGGGAACAGCACGACCTCCAGGGCGACCGGCGGCTCACCCTTGGTGGCGGTGCCGATGAACACGCCGTCCTTGATCTGATCGAGCTGGGCCGGGACGACCCAGGAGACCTTGGCGTCCGGCGCCAGGGTCACCTGCTGGCTCTTGCCGTCCAGGGTCTTGAGGGTGAAGCCGCCGCCCTCCACGGACTCGATCGTGCCGCGCAGGCGCTCGGGCGGCGCGGCGGCCTGTGCGGAGGTGGCGAGCGCCAGAAGGCTCGCGAGGGCGAGGGTCGGGAGTTTTGACATGGTGGCGGGGGTCCTATCGCCGCCGGAACGGGGGCGGCGGGCATGACCTGGGACTCGCCGCAACCGTGTCAGCCCCTCGCGCCCGTGACATCAAGCCCCTGCGGACGGGTGTAACCGGGACGGTACCGCTCAGGCC
>NZ_VRVD01000547.1:0-3181 GCF_008040015.1 Methylobacterium sp. WL18
GTGTAGGTCCGCGACCCGCGCGAACCGAAGGACCCGCCGCCGCCCGGACGGGCTTCTGCGACGGGCGCCGCGACGGTCAGGGCAGCAGCGAGCGCCAGGAAGGCGGCCGTGCGCCGACGACGCGAGAATTGGGTGAGCATGTACGCGCCTCTGAGGACGAGAACCGAGTGGCGAGAGCCGCCGACGATTATATGGTGACGGCTCAGCGCGGGTTTTAGTCCGCGCCTCTCGATGTCGTGATGACGTTTGTCGCCGACCGTCGCGTCAGTGCAGCGTCCGGTCCGGCGCCGCCGGGAAGCCGAGGCGGACCCGGGTGCCCTCGCCGGGCTGGCTGTCGATGGTGATCGTGCCGTTCTGGCGCTTCATCAGGCCGTGCACGATGGCGAGGCCCGCGCCCCGTCCGGCCTCGCGGCTGGTCTGGAACGGCGCGAGCGCCCGGGCGAGCATCTCGGGCGACATGCCCGGCCCGGTATCGCCGACCTGGATCCCCACGGTGCCCGGCCCGGGCTGGTGCAGGGCCCGGTCGCCCGGATCGACCCGGAAGGTCGAGAGCGTCACCGTCCCGCCCGCCGGCATGGCCTCGCACGCGTTGGCGACCAGATGCCGCAGGGCGAACTCGACCTGCGTCGGGTTGCTGATCGCCCGGGGCAGCCCGGGCGTCGGGTTCACCACGAGGCGGATCCCGGCCGGGAAATCCGGCGCGAGGCGCTCCGCCAGCTCCGCCACGATGGCGTCGAGATCGACCGCGCGCACGTCCGGGGCGATCCGGCGCGAATACGCCAGGAGCTGGCGCGTCAGGATCGCGGCCCGCTCGGTGGCGTCGGCTGAGCGGACCAGCGCCCGCTGGATGAACGGCTCGGGGCGGTCGCCCAGGCGGCGCTTCAGCCCGTCGATGTAGCCGATCAGGATCTGCAGGAAGTTGTTGAACTCGTGGGCGACGCTGTTGGTGAGCAGCCCCAGAGCCTCGCGCTGCCGCGACAGCGCCAGCGCGCCCTCGGCCTCCCGCCGCGCCGTGACGTCGAGCATCTGCCCGATCCGCGCGTCGGTCCCAGGGAGGCGCTCCAGGGTCAGGCTCGCCCAGAAGCTGGTCCCGTCCGACCGCTGAGCCAGGAATTCCTGCGGTGCGTCGACCGAGAGATCGGGCGCCGACCCGCGGCTCGCCAGGATCGGCTCGAGGCCGCGTTCGGCGAGCGCCTGTGCCGGATGCCCGGTCAGGCGCTCGAAGGCCGGGTTGGCGTACCGGACCCGACCCTGCGCATCGATGAGGAGACTGGGCGTGGGCAGCGCGTCGAGGAACGCGCGGGCCTGCGCCGTCAGAAGGCCGCCCGCCTCGCCGTGATCCGTCCCGGGCTGCGTCATCCTGCGTCCGAGCTGAGCGGGTGCGGGAAACCCGCGGCGAGGCCCGCGATAGCGGCGAACCGCTTCGCGGCCAAGTGTGGCGGCTGTGTCCCGGGACTATGGTGGCCTATTGCCGGACCCACATCACCCGGGCCATCCAGGCGACTTCGCCGATATTGAGGACCCGGTCCTCGTGCTCCGGGTTGAGCGAGACCAGCTCCACGGTCCGGGCGGTGCGCCGCCGCAACTCCTTGGCGAGGACCTCGCCGCCGTGGAGGCGCACCACGACGCGGTCGCCCTTGCGCACGCTGGCCGTGGGCGAGACGATCAGCACGTCCCCGTCGCGGAACAGCGGCTGCATGGAATCGCCCTGGATCTCCAACGCGAAAGCACGCTCCTCGCCGAGGTCGGGGAACTCGATCTCCTCCCAGCCGGCCCCGCCGGTGGGCATGCCCTCGTCGGTGAACAGGCGCCCGGCCCCGGCCTGGGTCAGGCCAATCAACGGCACCATGGTGCGGGCCGGGATCTCCCGGGCCTCGATCAGGCGCAGGAACTCGTCCAGGCTGGCGCCGGTGGCGGCCAGCACCTTCGAGACCGATTCCGTGGAGGGCCAGCGCTTGCGCCCGTCGGCACCGATCCGCTTGGAGCGGTTGAAGCTCGTGGCATCGAGGCCCGCACGGCGGGCGAGCCCCGAGGCGGAGTAGCCGTGGCGCTCCGCCAGGCGGTCGATGGCGTTCCAGATCTGCTCGTGAGACAGCATGTCGGGCTCGAAGGCTCAACGTGAGCGGGCCGGCACCCCCGTCTCGCCAGCCGGCTGCCGGCTGCCGCGGAGGCACAGAGGCAGTCTCCCCGGAGGATTCGGACGGAAACCGCCCGAGGAGAGCGAGATACTGAAGAGCGCAACGCCCCGGCCCGAGTGACCCGTTTCGGACACGGTCCTGTGACGCTCAGCCTAGACGTAGGAAAGTAGAACTACAACCTGCAGAATGCAATCGCCCTTGGAATCGATCTGGTTTCCGGTTGTTGCCGGCCGGCGGCGCGGTCGCTGGTGGGCGGGTCGTCCGGAGACAGGCCTGCCGCGGCTTCCGGATGTCCAAGGCCGTATCCAGGATCCACCCCGTCATCCCGGGCTCCGCTCCGCGGCCCCGGGATGACGGAGTTGTCGTGAGCGCTGCCTCTGCAATGCCTCGGAGGCGCTCGCGGGATAGCCTGTGACGCATGCGTCGGCCGGCACAATCCAACCGCGCTGGTTCCGGTCCCCGGAGCGATGGGCTATGGACGCTGCGCTTTCCAGGGAATGCCGATGGCGCTCATCTACAAGATCTGTCCGCGTGCGCTCTGGCGCGAGGCCGAGGCGGCGGGCCGGTTCACCGGGGCGCCGGTCGACCGGGCGGACGGCTTCATCCACTTCTCCACCGCCGAGCAGACCGCCGAGACGGCGGACCGCCACTTCGCCGGCCAGGCCGACCTGCTGCTGATCGCCGTGGACGCCGAGACTCTGGGCGCGGCCCTGGTCTACGAGCCGTCGCGCGGCGGCGCGCTGTTTCCGCACCTCTACGGCGACCTGCCGCTCGCCGCGGTGGTGTCGATGGAGGACCTGCCCCTCGGCCCGGATGGGCGGCATGTCCTGCCGGCAGGCATCCCGCGCGCATGATCGCCGCCGCCTTCCCGCTGGTCCGCCCGCTGCTGCATCGCCTCGATGCCGAGAGCGCCCACGACCTGACCCTGCGTGCCCTGGCGCTGCTGCCCCCGGTCAAGCCCGCCGCCGACGACCCGCGGCTAGCCGTCGACCTGCTCGGGCGCCGCTTCCCCAATCCGGTCGGCCTCGCGGCTGGCTTCGACA
>NZ_VRVD01000548.1:0-3173 GCF_008040015.1 Methylobacterium sp. WL18
GGGCCGGATCGGTCGCGTCGGGCCGACGGGGCTCCGCGGCCTCGTCGGCGGCGTCGCGGTCCATGGGCTTCTGCGTCGATTCCATTCCGATTCCTGTCCTTGCCGATGCCGGCGCGTCTACCATTCTACACCCGTAGCTTTCACGACGCTTTCGTGACGGCCACGGGTTTCCGCTTCTACGCCTCCGGATCGACCTCGTCGTCGAAGCCCATGCGGCGTAGCACGGCCAGCGCCAGGGGGCGGCTGATCCGCCGTCCGCGTCCGAGCGCGTCTCGGTCGAGTTCGGCGACGAGATCCCGCGCCCGTCCCAGGGAGCGGTCGATCCGCAGCGCCAGCGCCTCGATCACGCTGAGATCCACCACCAATTGCCGGTCGACGAACAGCTTGACCAGGACGGCGCGCAGCAGCGCGTCGTCCGGTGCCTCGATGGCGATGCTGGGCGCCAGGCGCAGCCGGGAGCGCAAGTCCGGCGTCGCGAGGCCCAGGGCGTCGATGCCGGAGGCGCTCGTCAGCAGGACCGGGCAGGCCCGCTCGCGGGCGCGGTTGAGCAGATGGAACAGGGCCGCCTCGTCCCGCCCCTCCGCGCGGTCGATATCCTCGATGACCAGCGCGCCGTTCGAGACGAGGTGCTGGACCGCGTCCGCCCCGATCTCGGAGGCGGCGGCCGTCCAGGCATGGGCGCGCTCGGCCCAGATCGCCGCGAGGTGGCTCTTGCCGCTGCCCGAGGGGCCGGTCAGCACCAGCACGCTGTCGGGCCAGTCCGGCCAGGCCTCGACCAGGGCGTAGGCCGCCTCGTTGGCCGGCCCGACCAGAAAGTCCTCGCGGCCGTAGCGGGGATCGAGCGGCAGGTCGAAGGCCAGTTGCCGGGGTGGTGCGTTTTCGCGCATGGGGTGCCCAGATCGATCGCTCAGGATGACCGCGTCGAGGTGGCGGTCAAGGTCCGGCCGGCCTCGTCGTTCAGGTCGATCAGCACCGGTTGCTCGGCATGATAGAGGCGGCTCTGGAGGTAGCGCTTCAGGGCGAAGCGCACGAGCACGCCGAGCGAGGCCGCCACCGGCACCGCGAGCAGCAGGCCGACGAAGCCGAACAGGGTTCCGAAGGCGAGCAGCGCGAACATCAGCCAGACCGGGTGCAGGCCAGTGGACTCGCCGACCAGCTTGGGCGCGATCACGTTGCCTTCGAGGAACTGGCCGATCAGGAACACCCCCACCGTCAGCCCGAGGTGCAGCCAGTCCGAGGACGGCCAGAACTGCACCAGCGCGACGCCGACCGAGAGCATGAAGCCGGTAAGCGTCCCGACATACGGGATGAACGTCAGGAGGCCGGCGATCAGCCCGATCAGGACCCCGAAATTGAGCCCGACCAGCCAGAGGCCGACGGCGTAGAAGCTGCCGAGGATCAGGCAGACCAGGGTCTGACCGCGCACGAAACCGGTGATCGCGCCGTCGATCTGACGGGCGAGGTCGCGCACCGTCGCCCGGTGCCGGGGCGGCACCCAGTTGTCCAGGGCCGCCATCATCCGATCCCAGTCGACCAGGATGTAGAAGGCCACGACCGGGGTCACCACCAGCAGCGACGCGATCGAGATCAGCGCCTGGCTGCCGGACCAGATCGACTTGAGGAACGCGAGAAGCCACGCGCCGCCCTGGCTCGCCAGCGTGCCCACGGAGGATTGCAGCTCGGTCAGCACGTTGTCGCCGCCGACGCGCTCCAGCAGCGGCCCGGCGCGCTCGGCGATGATCCCCTGGAGCCGCGAGACCATCGCGGGCAGCGCGTTCACCAGGCCCGCGACCTGGTTGGCCGTCAGCGGGATCAGGATCAGCAGCGACACGATCAGCGCCACGACGAACAGCGCCAGGATCAGCAGGCTCGCGGCGAGGCGGCCGAGGCCCAGGCGCTCGAGGCGGTCGGCCAGCGGATCGAGCAGGTACGCCAGCGCGATGCCGGCCACGAACGGCAGCATCACCTCGCGCAGCAGGTAGACCAGGAGGCCGAGGGCGACGAGGGCCCCCAGCCCGATGACAGCCCGTGCGCGCATGTTGTCGTCCCCCCACGGGCCGCATAGCACGCCCCGTCGCAGAGTGGAGATCGGGCCCGCCTCGATCAAGGCGCGCCAGCCGACTCGCGCGGCGCGCTGGAAGCCGCTAGAGCGGACCCGATGATGACCGGGACGACGCTGGCATGACCGCCAAGGATGGACAGGGACTGACCTACGCGGAGGCGGGCGTCGATATCGACGCCGGCAACGCCATGGTGGAGACGATCAAGCCGCTGGTGCGCTCGACGCGGCGGCCGGGGGCGGATGCCGAGATCGGCGGCTTCGGCGGCCTGTTCGATCTGAAGGCCGCGGGGTTCCGCGACCCGATCCTGGTGGCGGCCAACGACGGCGTCGGCACCAAGGTCAAGATCGCAATCGAGACCGGGCGCCACGACACGATCGGCATCGACCTGGTGGCGATGTGCGTCAACGACCTCGTGGTCCAGGGCGCCGAGCCGCTGTTCTTCCTGGACTACTACGCGACGGGCGAGCTGGTGCCCGGCGTCGGCGCCGACATCGTGCGCGGCATCGCCGAGGGCTGCCGGCAGGCCGGCTGCGCGCTGATCGGCGGCGAGACCGCCGAGATGCCGGGCCTCTACGACGGCTCGGACTACGACCTCGCCGGCTTCTCGGTCGGCGCCGCCGAGCGCGGCACGCTGCTGCCGAAGCCCGGCATCCGGCCCGGCGACGTGGTGCTCGGCCTGCCCTCCTCCGGGGTCCATTCCAACGGGTTTTCGCTGGTCCGCCGGATCGTCGCCAAGACCGGCCTCGGCTGGGATGCGCCGGCCCCGTTCGATCCGTCGAGGAGCCTCGGCGACGCCCTGCTGGAGCCCACCCGGATCTACGTGAAGCCCCTGCTCGCCGCCCTGGAGGCGACCGACGGCATCCGGGCGCTGGCCCACATCACCGGCGGCGGCTTCCCCGACAACCTGCCCCGGGTGCTGCCGGACGATGTCGGCATCGCCATCGACCTCGACGCCATCACCCCGCCTGCGGTGTTCGGCTGGCTCGCCCGCGAGGGCGGCGTCGCCGAGGCGGAGATGCTGCGGACCTTCAACTGCGGCATCGGCATGGTGGTGATCGCCGCCGCCGACGCGGTCGACGACGTCGACGAGGCCCTGACCCGGGCCGGCGA
>NZ_VRVD01000549.1:0-3149 GCF_008040015.1 Methylobacterium sp. WL18
CGTGTTAACCGCGCCGCCAGTTCACGGTCCGATTGCAGCTCCGCGTCGCGCGGGGGCGCCGCGGAGCTGCAATCGGACCGTGAACTGGCGGCGCGGTTAACACGCGCACCGGCCCGCGTCATCCGGCGGGCCCGGTCGGCGGCGCTTCGGATCCGGCCGGTGGCGGGTCGATCGACAACGGTCTGGGACAGCGACCATCGGGCCCGTCTTCCGATCGTCGGCCGCGATCGCGAGATTGACGAAGAAATCTGACCCGTTCCGGCACCCAGACTTCGAAGAGTTGACGAAGAGTCCGCGGAGGGTCCGAGCGGGTCGGCGTTTCGACGAAGAATCCCGAAAAAGGGGGTTGAGTCCGCGGAAAGAGCCGCCTATAGAACCGGCCTCGCCGGACGCCAGCCGGTCGTCGAGACCCTGCGGGACCCAAACCGCGGCGGACAAGTGGGGCCTTAGCTCAGCTGGGAGAGCGCTTCCATGGCATGGAAGAGGTCATCGGTTCGATCCCGTTAGGCTCCACCATTCTTTCTTCAGCGTGATGCTGCCGGTTCAGGCCGGCTCCGCTGGGCGATACGAAAATACCTTATCCAGAGAACGACCGGCTCACCGGGTCAGGTGCCCGAGCGGCAAGGCCGTCGTGTACTTCACCTGACCGAGCGCGAAGCTGGAGCGGATGTTGGCCACGCCCGGAATGCGGGTGAGGTGGTCCAGCACCAGGCGCTGGTACTGGCCGAGATCCTCCACCACCACCCGCAGCATGTAGTCGGCCTCGCCGCTCATCAGGTAGCATTCCATCACCTCCGGGCGGCTGCGGACCGCCTCGTCGAAGGCCTGGAGAGCCGCCTGGGTCTGCTTTTCCAGGGAGACGTGGACGAAGACGTTCACGGCGAGGCCGAGGCTCATCGGATCGACCACCGCGACGCAGCCCCGGATGATCCCGGCCTCCTTCAGGTCGTTGACCCGGCGCCAGCACGGCGAGGTGGAGAGCCCGACCTGCTCGGCGAGGTCGGCGATGCTGATCTCGCTGTCCTGCTGCAGATGTTCGAGGATGCGCAAGGAGGCGGCGTCGAGATGGGCCGGTCGGGAGACCATTTTTTCGCTCTCCGGTTTGCCGTGGGCATGACGATCGGTACGATCGACCGCCTCGACCCGCCGATCCGGCACAATATGCCAATCATCGGCCCTCGATAACAAAAATCCGGCACATCCCGCCGCCGCGAAGCCCGTATGCTCCGGTCAAAACCGGGAGCCGCACCGATGAACGCCATACCGCCGAGGACGACGATCGCGCGGTCCGCCGAGGTCGATCACGATCCGGCCGAGACCCAGGATTGGCTGGCCGCCCTCGAATCGCTGTTCCGCACCGAGGGCGCGGCCCGGGCGCGGTTCATCCTCGACCGGCTGGAGCGGCGCTCGAAGGAGATCGGCATCCTCGACGAGGCGCTGCCCTACTCGCCGTACCGCAACACCATCGCGCTCGAGAAGCAGCCGCGCTACCCGGGCGACCTCGACATGGAGGAGCGGCTCACCTCGATCATGCGCTGGAACGCGCTCGCCATGGTGGTGCGCGCCAACATGGCCTACGGCGAGCTCGGCGGGCACGTGGCGAGCTACGCCTCGGCGGCGGAGCTGTTCGAGGTCGGGTTCAACCACTTCTTCAAGGGCGGGGCGGACGGCGACCTCGTCTATTTCCAGCCGCACTCGGCGCCGGGCGTCTACGCCCGCGCCTTCCTGGAAGGGCGGCTCTCCGAGGAGCAGCTGAAGCATTACCGCCAGGAGATCGCCGGCGACGGCCTGTGCTCCTATCCGCATCCGTGGCTGATGCCGGATTTCTGGCAGGTCCCGACCGGCTCGATGGGCATCGGCCCGATCCACGCCGTCTACCAGGCGCGGTTCATGCGCTATCTCGGCCACCGGGGGCTGGCCGACACCTCCGCCCGACACGTCTGGGGCGTGTTCGGCGACGGCGAGATGGACGAGCCGGAATCGATCGGCGGCCTGGCGCTCGCCGCCCGGGAGAAGCTCGACAACCTCACCTTCGTCATCAACTGCAACCTGCAGCGGCTGGACGGACCTGTGCGCGGCAACGGCCAGATCATCCAGGAACTGGAGAGCCTGTTCCGGGGCGCGGGCTGGAACGTCATCAAGGTGCTGTGGGGCTCCGAGTGGGACGGGATCTTCGCCCGCGACACCAACCACGCCCTGCTCCGCCGCTTCGCCGACACCGTGGACGGCAAGTACCAGACGCTCGGCGCCAAGGACGGCGCCTACAACCTCGCCCACTTCTTCGGGGAGGACGAGGAGGTCCGCGAACTCGTCGCGCACATGTCGGATGCCGACGTGGACAAGCTGAAGCGCGGCGGCCACGATTTCCGCAAGCTCTACGCGGCCTTCGCCGCCGCCAAGGCCACCAAGGGCCGTCCGACCGTGATCCTGGCCAAGACCAAGAAGGGCTACGGCATGGGCGGCGCGGGCGAGTCGCGCATGACCGCCCACCAGGCGAAGAAGCTCGACGTCGATGCGCTGCGCGCCTTCCGCGACCGCTTCGCCCTGCCGCTCTCCGACGCGCAGGTGGAAGGCCTGTCCTTCTACAAGCCGGCCGAGGACGGCGCCGAGATGCGCTACCTGCGCGAGCGCCGCGAGATGCTGGGCGGCGTCCTGCCGGCCCGCCGCCGGACCGCGCCGACCGTGACGGTGCCGCCGCTCTCGACCTATGCGGGCTTCGCCCTGGAGGCGGCCGGCAAGGAGATGTCGACCACCACGGCGGTGGTCCGGCTGTTCGGCAACCTGCTGAAGCACAAGGATCTCGGGCCGCGCGTCGTCCCGATCGTCGCCGACGAGGCGCGCACCTTCGGCATGGCCAACCTGTTCCGGCAGGTCGGGATCTACGCGCCGGAGGGGCAGCTCTACGAGCCGGAGGATGCCGGCTCGATGCTCTATTACCGCGAGGCGCGCGACGGGCAGCTCTTGGAGGAAGGCATCACCGAGGCCGGGGCGATCTCGTCCTGGACCGCGGCGGCCACCGCCTACAGCGTCCACGGCCTGTCGATGCTGCCGTTCTACATCTACTACTCGATGTTCGGCTTCCAGCGGGTCGGCGACCTGATCTGGGCGGCGGCCGACCAGCGGGCGCGCGGCTTCCTGATCGGCGCCAC
>NZ_VRVD01000054.1:0-16145 GCF_008040015.1 Methylobacterium sp. WL18
GGCTCGCGAGCGTCCACGTGCTCGGCCAGGGGATCGGAGCCCTCTGCGGCGGCGCGGCGTTCCGGATCGCGCCCGCGCTGCCGTTCTGGACCTGCGCGACGTTGGGCCTTGCCCTGATCGTTGCCGCCGTGCGGCTTCGCCCGGACGACCCCCGTCATCCGGTGGCCTGACCGGTGCGGCCGGTCCCGAGCAGCCGGACGGTCGCCATCGTTGCGAGGCCGGAAAGGAACGTCGCGAGCCCGAACAGGGCGCCGTAGCCGAGGAGGTCGGCGAGCTTGCCCGAGATCAGTGAGCCGACGAGGTAGACCACGAGTTGCGCGCAGGCGAGGATCGTGAAGTCGGTGCCCGGCTGCTCCGCTGAAGAGACCGCCATGAACAGGCTGTAGAGCGCCACGATCTCCATGTAGCGGATCAGGGTCTGGAACCCTGCCGCGCCGAACAGAGGCCACAGGCCGACGACAGCCCCGAAGGCATGCGCCGTGAACAGGGCGAAGCAGAGAGTCCGCAGCCCGCCCAGCAGGCCGAGGGTCGCGGCCGTGCCGTAGCGGCGGACCAGCAGCGCTGCGACGCCGGAGCCGGCGAGCCCCGCGGTCATCGCCGAGACGCCGGACAGGTAGCCGATCCGGTCGAGGGGTACGCCCGCATCGACCAGGTAGGCGCCCTCCATGGCCTTCACGAGCCCCTCACTCACCCGGTAGGTGAGCGCCACCCACAGGATGGTGTGCACCTCCGGCCGCCGCAGGAAGGCCCGGATCGAGGGCCGCGGCGCGGTGGCGCCGGTCTCGGGCGCTTCCTCGCGCATGGCGAAGGCGGCCAGCAGCGGCGGCACCGAGAAGGCCGCCGCGCTCAGCAGCATCCCGGTCCAGCCGACATGATGGTAGAGGACGAGGCTCAGCGTTCCGCCGACCACCACCCCGAGGGCGACCGAACCCCCCTGTATGGCGTTACCGATGGCGCGATCTTCCGGCCGCAACCGCTTCACGGCGTAGCCGTCGGTGGCGATGTCCTGCGTCGCGATCAGCAGCGCGGCGAGGAAGCCGACGCCGATGATCCCGGGCACGTTGGTGGGGCCGAGCGGCAGCATCGCGAGGATGCAACCGATCACGCCGACCTGGGTCATCACCACCCACCCCGCCCGGTGCGCCCGCGCGAAGGGCCGCACACGGTCGATCAGCGGCGCCCAGAGGAACTTCAGCACGAGGGGCAGGAACAGGAGGCTCAGATAGCCGATCCCCGCCCGGGACACGCCGGCCTCGCGCATGATCGGCGGGAGCGCAGCGGCGATCAGGTAGGAGGGGATCGCCTGCGCCATGTAGAGGGCGGCGAGCACCACGAAGAGCGAGTACCGCTCGCGCCGCCCGTCGGCCGTGACGGCCACGGCGGCGGGTGCCGAGGAGGCGGCGCTCATGAGAGATAGGCCCGTGCGGAGGCCCGGGCGGCCGGCTCGTCGGGGGCGATCTCGATCGGGAAGTTCCAGAGCCGGCGGAATACGTCGGCGCCCGCCTCCTCGAAGCCCGGCCGCACGATCACGAGGCCGCGGCAGTGCCGCTCGAGGTCGGCGCGCGTGCGCTTGAACCAGAGAGCCTGGGCCTTTTCGGAAGCCGCCGAAAGTTTGCCGACGCCGCCGAGCACCAGGATCAGGGCGAACGGCTCAGTCCGTGCGCCCACCTGCTCCAGGGCGTCGAGGTAGGCGGTCTCGTCGCCCGGCTCGGTTGGACCGAGATAGCGCAGGACCATGAGGTCGTCGGCCTCTTCGAGGGCGACCATCCCTCAGAACGTCCTGCGGTAGCCGACGGTGACGGTGCGCCCGAGCCCGAAGACGGTCAGGTTGCGCACCGAGGTCGCGGTCGGATTCCAGTAGGCACGGTCGAACAGGTTATCGACGGATGCGTAGAGCTCGCCCCCGGCCAGGGGGGCGCCGAACGCGGCGTTCACCGTGAAGGCGTCCTTCAAGCGGAAGCGGGTGCCGATGAGGTCGATGCGGGCGTCGCGGCCGCTGAAGCCCTCACCCTCGACCCGGAGCGAGACGCCGTTCGCGAACAGGTAGGTCCCCGATAGCGTGCCGTGGAAGGGGGCGCCGATGCGGTTGTTCGGCAGGTAGCTGTCGAGGCGCCCGTCCTTGTTGGTGTCGTAGCGGCCCTCGCGGTAGCCGAGTACGGTGCCGAGATTCAGTTGCTCCGTGACCTGCGCGTTCCCGGTGAACTCGACCCCGTAGATCATCTCCTTCTGCTGGCTCAGCTTGTTGGTGAGCGGGTCGAACGTCGTGCCGTCGTCGGAGGTCGACACGAACCCGCCGAGGCTGCCGGAGAAGATCCCGCTCCGGCCGCGGACGCCGAAATCGTAGGAGTTCACGATCTGCGCCTGCGGGGCGATGCTGGAATACGCGATGGTGGTGCCCGCCGGCAGGCAGAACGGACGGGAGATCGGGCAGGCATAGGCGAGGGACAGGCCGGCCCGGCGCGTGAAGGCGCCGATATCGGCGAGCGCGTAGCCCTGGCTGAAGCCGCCGTAGAGGTCGATGCCCGGCAGCAGGTTGAAGGTCGCGCCTGCGTTGAAGGTCGGGGCTGAGTAGGAGAACTTGCCGCCGGTGACGTTGAGGGCTGGCAGCACGAAGGTCGAGTAGCCCAGGGCGTTGCGCGCCGCGCTTGCCGCGAAGGTCGTTGGCCGGGTGAAGCCCGCGACGTCGAGGTCGAAGTGCTCGTAGCGCATGCCGGCACGTACGGTCAGCCGCTCGCCGATCGGCAGCTGGAGCAGGGCGAAGCCGGCGTAGCTGTTCTGCTGCAGGGGCGTGAACACGTCGGTGCCGTCCCGCGCCCGCTGCCGGGTTGATTCCGAGATTATGTCGGAGCCCCAGGTCAGCTTCAGCCCGGGCAGGAGGACGCTCAGGTCGGTGTCGAGGGTGAGGTTGATGCCGCCGCGCTCGGTGGCGAGCGCGGTCTGGTTGGCCAGGCTCGTGGGCGCGGTGGGGATGAACGAGTAGGTGACGAACGGGTTGGCCGGATAGGCGAACTGCGAATAATTGAAGCGCTTGTTGATGTCGTTGTAGAAACCGAGGATCGAGAAACTGCCGAGCGGCGTATCCCGATCCGTATAGCGTAGGTACAGTGAGCGCGTATCCTCGGCGACCGGCAGGCCGATATAGCTTCGCGCGTAGTCGGGCCGGGCGAAGGAGCCGCTGTAATCGGTGAGGTAGCGCGGATCCTGGTTGAGCAGGATCTGGGTGAGGCCGAACTCGACGCGTTTGGTGAGATCGAGGTCGTAGCCGAGCCGCAGGTTGATGTTGCCGAGCTGGAAGCGGTCGGCACCGCCCTGGCCGAGCTGACCGTCGGAGGGCAATTCCCGCCCCTTGCCGTCGAAGGTGCGGGTGGCGAACCGACCGGAGCCGGTGAACGCGTAATCGACGCCGTCCGGCACTTTGCCGGTCACACTGATCGATGTCTCGGGCGCGACGCCGTGAACCGGGTCGGCCGTGAAGGTCCGGATCGCCGTGTTGACCGTGACGACCGGAGCCCCGTCCGTCGGGCGCCGGGTGATGAAGTTCACGGTGCCGCCGGTGGCGCCCGCGCTGTAGAGGCTGGAGGCGCCGGCCACCACCTCGATCCGCTCCACCGAATTGAGGTCGATCAGATTGAGGATGCGCGAGACGTCGCGCAGCGGCGTATTCACCGGCACGCCGTCGATCAGCACCAGGAGGTTGCGGCCCCGGAAGCTTTCTGAGGCGCTGGAGATCGTGCCGTTCGGTACCGAGAAGCCCGGCACCAGCTTCGAGAGCACGGCCGAGGGACTTGAGGTCAGGGCGAGTTGCTGGCGGATCTGGTCGCGGTCGACGACCTGGACGCTCTGCGGCACGTCCTCGATCCGGCGCGGCGCGCGGGTGGCCGTCACAGAGATTTCGTCGAGGGCGACGACGGGTGCGGCGGTCTCGGCCCGGGCCGGCCCGGCCAGGGCAGTCCCCGCACCGAGGATCGCGACGAGACGAATGGTACGCATGCTTGTCAGACCCACCCCTGCGCGTCCGCGTTGGGACGCCTTCCAAAACTGCCGGGCCGGATTCTGCGTGTAGAGAACGCGAGACATCGACGTCCGCCCAGTTTAAAATTTGTCTAAATCGATATTATCGCGACTTTCAGCGCCGAGACGATTGGTCGAGGATGCATAAAGTCTCGACATCTCTAGGCCGCTCTAACATGATGATTTCGCTCCCGCTTGGACTCGGGCGCGCAAGAGTACGGACTGCTGCGCAGCTACGCGGCGAGGGGGCGCGATGACGAAACGACGTTGCCTGGTCGCCACGCCGACGAGGGGCCCGGTATGGACGCCGCGATGAGCGCCGCAGTGCAGGCTGCGACCCGCGGGGCGGCAGCCGGCATCGTCCCGGAGACGCGCGAGGACTCGGATTCCCTTCCGTTCCGGGGCCGGACGGCGATTCGCATCGTTCCGGACCTCGGCATCGCCTCGGTGTTCGAGCCGTCCCGCTCCTGGCGCGACGAGGGCCCGGGCGAGCGCCTGCTGCTGGTGCGGCCCGCAATCGGGCGACTCGAGGTGACCCAGGGCGGGTGCAAGGTCGCCTGCTGCTCCAGGGACGCACTGCTGGTAGCCACGAGCCGGGGCGCCCTCTTCGACGCGCTGGGCGTCGACCGGATCGACCTCCTGGCGATCGACCGGGAGCGGCTGACCGGTCCCCTCGCCGCGCTGGAGACAGGGCACATCCGGCGGATCGGGCGGGACCATCCGGGCCTGCAGACGCTGACCGTCTACGGCGCGAGCCTCCTGCGGGGCCTGATCCCCGTGGGCGCCCCGGGCATCGCAGATCTCGTCCGCGAGCACCTCGCGCAGCTGCTGGCCTTCATCGTGCGCGAGCCGGGCCCCGCGATTTCCGCGCCCGGCCCGAGTCGGCGCGACCTGCGAATCCAGGCGCTCAAGGCTGAGGTCGAGCAGCGCCTCGGCCGGCCGGACCTGAGCCTGGAGGCCGTGGCGCAAGCCCAGCAGATCTCCAGTCGGCAGGTCCAGGCGATGTTTCAGGCAGAGGGTGAGACCTTCTCGGGCTTTGTCCTCGCCCGACGCCTCGACCGGGCGATGCAGCGCCTGACGGATGCCGAGGATGCCCGGCCGGTGAGCGAGATTGCCTTCGATGTCGGGTTCGGCGACCTGTCCTACTTCAACCGCACGTTCCGCAAGCGCTTCGGCCTCACGCCCTCACAGGTCCGACGGTCGGGCGCGACCATCGACCGAGAGCGTTTCCGCGAGCGGGATTTTGCGATGGATCGTTGAGGGCGTCCGCGGCTGGGAGGCCCGCGCCGACCGATCCGATATCCTGCCGCTGCCGGCGGCTTCAGATGGTGAGACGGCGTGGAGCGGGTACCGGGAATCGAACCCGGGTATTCAGCTTGGAAGGCTGCTGCTCTACCATTGAGCTACACCCGCGCGGGCGGACCGTTAGCACGCCGTCCGGCCCGTGAGAAGATGGGCTTCTGGGCCGTGTCGGCGATCGGTTGAAAGGCGCTGGGAGATACGCGGCTCTCGGAACGCAATCTCGACAAGCAGCCCTGAACGAATGTAATGCGTTCGAAAAAGCCTGGCACGGAGCTTCTGATGAGCCATGTGCAAGCCCATTACGACAATCTTCTTGCAGATCACTACTCATGGATGAACGGTTCATCGTTCGATGAAAAGGTTTCCGAGCAGCGGAATCTGCTTTGGGATCTTGGAATATATTCACGAACGAATGGTCGAGCCATCGATCTCGGTTGCGGGCCTGGCTACCAGAGCTTTGCTCTCAGCGATCTCGGCTTCGAATCAGTTATTGCAATCGATAACTGTCGCGCTCTGCTCGATGAATTGAATGCTCTTAGAGCGGGAACTCCTATCGAACCGCGATTGGCCGATATGCGCAGCTTCGCGACATTGGTTGAGCGCGAAAGCGTCGATGCGATTGTATGTATGGGCGATACCCTCACGCATCTCGACGATCGCGGCGACGTATCGAAGCTCTTCCGCGATGCGCATGACGTGCTACGTGTGACAGGTCGTTTGGTCCTGACGTTTCGCGATCTTTCGCTCGAACTGACAGGATTAGATCGCTTCATTCCGGTTCGGGCGGACGACCAGCGTTTGATGGTCTGCGCACTGGACTACGAGCCTGAAAGCGTCGTCGTGACCGATATCATCCATATCCGCGACAATGACGGTTGGACGCTGCGCAAAAGCAGCTATCGGAAGCTGCGGCTTCAGCCTGCTGCCGTGGCGAAGGAATTGCAGGCGATTGGCTTCCTCGTCGATCAGGACCGCTCCGTCGGTAGACTGCACGCCATCGTCGCCCGGAAGCCGTGATGCCCGAAAGGCTTCGCGAGTGATCGCTTGTCGGCCAACGAGATTTGACGCGGTCCAAGACGGGGGTGCGGAATATGATTCCGTTCAGCCCAGACCCAGTGCGGCCCGCGCCTCGGCGGGGCTGGCGACGTTGCGGCCGTGGCTGCGGACCGCCGCGGCTGCGAGGCCGACCAACTCGGCGTTGCTCGCCGCGAGCCGGTCCTTCGTCACCCGGATGTTGTCCTCCAGGCCGGTGCGGACCGCATCGGCGCCGCGGGCAAGCGCCCACTCCATCACGACCGCCTGGTTGCGGCCGATCCCGGCGGCGGTCCAGGTGGCGTCGGGCAGGATCCGCCGCGTCTCGGCGAGCAAGATGTCGAGCAGGTGCTCCTCGGCCGGCATCGCGTTCTGGACGCCCATCACGAACTGCACGTGCGGGCGCGCGTCGATCAGGCCCGCCTCCACCAGCCTCTTGGCACCGTGCAGGTGCGACAGGTCGAAGATCTCGATCTCCGGCCGCACCCCGTGCTGCTTCATCTGGCTCGCCAGATCGGTCACCAGGCCGGCGCCGTTCTCGTACACGATGGTCGGGAAGTTCACCGAGCCGGTGGAGAGTGACGCCATGTCGGGGCGGTGCTTCAGCGAGAGCCCCCGGGCGGCGGGATCGCGCCCGCGGCCGCCGGTGGAGAACTGCACGATCATCCCGGGGCAGTGCGTGCGCAGCCCCTCCTGCACGGCGGCGAACTTGTCGGGGTCGGAGGAGGGCGATTCGTCGTCGTTGCGCACGTGGATATGGGCCAGCGTCGCGCCGGCCTCGAAGGCCTGCTGCGTCGACTCGATCTGCTCGGCCACCGTGACCGGCACGGCCGGGTTGTCCTTCTTGCGCGGCACCGAGCCGGTGATCGCCACCGCGATCACCACGGGCGTTGCGCTGCGGGATCCTGCCATGGCGTGTCCTCCCTGATTTCTATTCGCGGTCGCACCCGGGATAGCGGCGCGCGCCGCGAAACTGAACCTGTTGGGCGGATGAGACGGTCTCTGTACGGAACATCGCCCATCGGGTGACAGGCGCATGCGAGAGCCAGTTTGACCCTTGCCCCCCGCACGGCCACAACGGGGCGAAGCAACCCGTGCCCTCATCCTGAGGCGCGTTCGCGCAGCGGTCGCCTCGAAGGAGGTCTCCAGTCTGCCGGGCGAGTCCTCGATGGCTCCTTCGAGGCTCGCTGCGCTCGCGCCTCAGGATGAGGGCGCGAGGGGGAGCAAGCGAGTGAGGTCTCAGTGCATTGAGGCTTCGGTGCCGGCCACGTGGGGCGGCGAGGAACACGATGATCGACACGATCCTGGTCCTGAACGGGCCGAACCTGAACCTGCTCGGCAAGCGGCAGCCGGAGATCTACGGGCGCGAGACCTTGGCCGATGTCGAGGCCCTGTGCCGCGAGACAGCCGCCGGCTTCGGGCTGGGCATCGATTTCCGCCAGAGCAACGCCGAGCACGTGCTGATCGACGCGATCCATGCGTTCCGGGTCGGGTCCGCCGGGATCGTGATCAATGCCGGGGCCTACACCCACACCTCGGTGGCGATCCTCGATGCGCTCAACACCTGCGAGGTGCCGGTGATCGAGTGCCACATCTCGAACGTCCACCGGCGCGAGGCGTTTCGGCATCATTCCTACATCTCGCTCGCCGCGACCGCGGTGCTGGCCGGGTTCGGGACGCACGGCTACGCCCTGGCGATCCGGCACCTGGCGCAGCTGCGAGCCAAGGCCGGCGCGGCCTGAGAGGCGGATAGCGTCGGCTTCAGGGTTGACGCTGGCGGAGACAGGGCGGAGGAGACCGGTCAGGCCTTCCCATCCTCGCGCTCCTCGGCCCGGCCTCCGGCGGTGAGCGCACCCAGCGGAGCGCGCACGCCGCATGACCACGTCGTTCCTGCCCATCGACCGGACGATCATCGCCCGCGAAGCGGCCAAGATGTTCCTGGAGATCCAGGCCGTCCATTTCTACAAGGACGAGCCGTTCAAGTTCACCTCGGGCTGGGCCAGCCCGGTCTATATCGACTGCCGCAAGATCATCTCGTTCCCGCGCCTGCGCGCGACGCTGATGGATTTCGCGACCGCCACGATCGTGCGCGAGATCGGCTACGAGTCGCTCACCCATGTCGCGGGCGGCGAGACCGCCGGCATCCCGTTCGCCGCCTGGATCGCCGACCGGCTGATGCTGCCGATGCAGTATGTGCGCAAGAAGCCGAAGGGTTTTGGCCGCAACGCCCAGATCGAGGGCGAGGTGGTGGAGGGCGCTCGGACCCTGCTGGTGGAAGATCTCGCCACCGACGGGCGCAGCAAGGTGAACTTTTGCCAGGCCCTGCGGGACGCCGGCGCCCAGGTCGATCACTGCTTCGTGCTGTTCTACTACGACATCTTCCCCGGCAGCGCCGCGCTGATGCAGGAGACCGGGATCAAGCTGCACTACCTGACCACGTGGTGGGACGTGCTGGCGGTCGCCAAGGAGATGGGCACCTTCGATCCGAAGACGCTGACCGAGGTCGAGAGCTTCCTTAACGCGCCGGCCGAATGGTCGTCGGCCCACGGCGGCATCTCCTCCTTCGGTCAGGGCTGAGGAGCCGAAAGCGATGAGCGTCGCCGACCTGTTCCCCGCCGCGCAGCCGCCCGCTTCCATCGCGGCCGACCGGATCACCATCCGTCGGCCGGACGACTGGCACATCCACCTGCGCGACGGCGCGATGCTGAAGGCGGTGCTGCCTTACACGGCGGCCCAGTTCGCCCGGGGCATCATCATGCCGAACCTGGTCCCGCCGGTGACCACGGTGGCGGCCGCGCGCGCCTATCGCGAGCGGATCCTGGCCGCGCTGCCCGCCGGCCTCGATTTCACCCCGCTGATGACCTGCTACCTGCGGGACGACACCGATCCGGACGAGATCGAGCGGGGCTTTGCAGAAAACGTCTGGATCGCGGCCAAGCTCTACCCGGCCGGCGCGACCACGAATTCCCATGCCGGCGTCACCGACCTGATCGGGCTCGCGCCCGTGCTGGAGCGGATGGAGCGGATCGGCATGCCGCTCCTGATCCACGGCGAGGCGACCGATCCGGAGATCGACATCTTCGACCGCGAGGCGGCGTTCATGGAGGGCAGCCTGATCCCGCTGCTCGCCCGGCACCAGGGCCTGAAGGTCACCGTCGAGCACGCCACCACGGCCGAGATCCTCGACGTGGTCCGGGCCAACCGGAGCCGCGTGGCGGCGACGATCACGCCCCACCACCTCGTCATCAACCGCACCCACATCTTTCAGGGCGGCCTGCGCCCGCACCTCTACTGCCTGCCGGTGGCCAAGCGCGAGCGGCACCGCCTGGCGCTGCGTGCGGCCGCCACCTCCGGCGAGGCGTGCTTCTTCCTTGGCACCGACACCGCCCCGCATGTCCGCGGCGCCAAGGAGGCCTCCTGCGGCTGCGCCGGCGTGTTCTGCGGGCCAAGCGCGCTTCAGACCTACGTGCAGGTCTTCGACGAGGAGGGCGCGCTGGACCGTTTCGAGGCGTTCGCATCGCTGAACGGGGCGCGGTTCCACGGGCTGGAGCCGAACGCCGCCACGGTCACCCTCGAGCGGCGGGAGAGCCGCGTGATCGAGGCGGTGGCCGTGGAGGACACCGCCGTGGTGGTGTTCCGCGGGGATGAGACGCTGCCTTGGGCGGTGGTCTGATAAGGCGCCGGTAGGAGTTCGCACCGGCCCCACCGTCATTGCGAGCGTAGCGGCGCAACCCAGGGAAACGCCAGATTCCGTGAGCGCGCGCTGCCCTAGGTTGCTTCGCTATACTCGCAATGACGGTGCTGAGCCTGGGGACGGGATCAGGAACGACCGCGCATTGCGCGCGCGACGCCGGCCGCTTGAACGTCAGCCGAATCCCTGCACATCTCTTGTCTCCCCAACTATCGCTAGTGGTAGACCGTCGCACGCGACAAAACGTGTGATCGACCTCACCAAGCCTCGGCCATGCCGGCGCGGACCGCGATAGGGAGACGATCGACCATGCAGGATGAGCGACAGAACGGCATCACGGCGCTTGGTGCCGTGGATCTCGCGGCCGCCATTCGCGGCCGGGTCGTCTCCTGCGTCGAGGTCATGCGGGCGTACCTGGAGCGGATCCACCGGCTCAATCCGCAGGTCAACGCCATCGTTGGGCTCCAGGACGACGCGGCGCTCCTCCGAGAGGCGGAGGCGCGGGATGCCGCGCTCGTCCGCGGCGAGGCCGTGGGGCCGCTGCACGGGTTTCCGCTCGCCGTGAAGGATCTCGATGCGGTGCGCGGGCTGCCGTTCACGCAAGGGTCGCCCATCTTCGCCGACCGGATTGCCGAAGTGGACACGATCATGGTCGCCCGGCTGCGCGCGGCCGGGGCGATCTTCATCGGCAAGACCAACATTCCCGAATTCGGGCTCGGCTCGCACAGCTTCAACCCGGTCTACGGTGTGACCGGGAACGCCTACGATCCGGAGAAGAGCGCCGGCGGATCGAGCGGCGGGGCCGCTGTGGCGGTCGCGCTCAAGCTGCAGCCGGTGGCCGACGGCAGCGATTTCGGCGGCTCGCTCCGCAACCCCCCGGCCTTCAACAATTGCTACGGCCTGCGCCCGAGCTGGGGCCGGATCCCGGTCGAGACCAAGGACGTGTTCAGCCCGGGCCTATCGGTGCTCGGTGCGATCGGGCGCAGCCCCGCCGATATCGGCCTGATGTTGTCGGTCCAGGCCGGCTACGATCCCCGCTGCCCGAACACGATCCGCCAGGACCCGTCGGCCTTCGCGAGCCCGCTGGCCCGGGATTTCCGCGGGACGCGGATCGCCTGGCTCGGGAATTTCGACGGCCAGATCCCGTTCGATCCCGGGGTGCTCGAACTCGGCCGCGCCGCGCTCGCGACCTTCGCGGAGATCGGCTGCGTGGTCGAGGAGGCCGCGCCGCGGTTCGACATGGAGCAGCTCTGGCGCGATTTCCTGACGTTGCGGGCGCTGTCGGTCTCCGCCGCGCTCCGGCCGCTCTACGACGAGCCCGGCCACCGGGCGCAGATGAAGCCCGAGGCGATCTGGGAGGCCGAGCGCGGGCTTGCGCTCACCGCCGATCAGGTGGTTGCCGCCCTGGAGGGGCGCACCCGCTGGTACGAGACCGTCCGCCGCTTCATGGACAACTACGATTACCTGGTCATGCCGAGCGCGCAGGTCTTTCCGTTCGACAAGGGCCTGCGCTGGCCCCGGGAGGTCGGCGGCCACGCGATGGACACCTACCATCGGTGGATGCAGATTGTGGTCCCGGTGACCATGTCCGGCCTGCCGGCCCTCGACGTCCCGGCGGGCTTCGGAGACGCCGGCCTGCCGACCGGCATCCAGATCGTCGCCCGCAACCACGGCGAACTCGCCTGCCTCCAGCTCGGCGCGGCCTACGACGCGGCGAGCAACTGGGTGCGCCGCCGGCCGCCGCCCCTGCACTGAGCGCGCGGCCGATCCTTGGCTTACGCGTTGACCGAGTGTCAGGTCTCCGGTATGAGGCCCAACACTTCACGTGCGAATGGCTTGAATCCGATCCCGGATTCATCGATCGCCGCGAGGCAGGTTCGGATATCCGATGAACGCGGTTCTTATTGTAGCGGAAGCGTCACCGACGGGGCGGCCCTAAACCAGGGCCGCAATCCGAGCGGTGGCGCATGCAGGGTCCCTCGGGGCCCTTTTTTATTGCCCGCTGCCCGGTGACACACCACGACCAACGAGATCCACGCGTTCGAGATAACGACGACCACAGGACCTTCGAGCGAGGCGGATGCCGCCTCGCGTGACGAAGGTGCAGGACGACAGGAACCGGTCCGTCCGGCGGCGCACGAACGCCGCCGACGATCCGGGGAGCGGAGGAGGAGAGCATGGGCGGCGAGGTCATGACCGGGGCCGAGATGGTCATCCGGGCATTCCGGGATCAGGGCGTGGACACGCTGTTCGGCTATCCGGGCGGTGCCGTACTTCCGATCTACGACGCTCTGTTCCACCAGGACGCGGTGAAGCACGTGCTGGTCCGGCACGAGCAGGGCGCGGTCCACGCGGCCGAGGGCTATGCGCGCTCGTCCGGCAAGGTCGGCTGCGTGCTGGTCACGTCGGGGCCCGGCGCCACCAACATCGTCACCGGCCTCACCGACGCCTTGCTCGATTCGATCCCGCTCGTCTGCATCACCGGGCAGGTTCCGACGCATCTGATCGGTACCGACGCCTTCCAGGAATGCGACACGGTCGGCATCACGCGCCACTGCACGAAGCACAATTACCTGGTCAAATCGATCGAGGACTTGCCGCGGATCCTGCACGAGGCGTTCTACGTCGCCGCGAACGGCCGGCCCGGCCCGGTCGTGGTCGACCTGCCCAAGGACATCCAGTTCGCCTCCGGCCTCTACGAGCGCCCGGAGATCGCGAGCCACAAGACCTACCGTCCGGCGGTCAAGGGCGACGGCGACAGGATCCGCGCGGCGGTCGAGCTGATGGCAACCGCGCGCCGCCCGGTCTTCTACACCGGCGGCGGCGTCATCAACTCCGGCCCCGAAGCCTCGCGGCTGCTGCGCGAGTTGGTCGCCGAGACCGGCTTCCCGGTCACTTCGACCCTGATGGGGCTCGGCGCCTATCCGGGCACGGATTCGAAGTTCCTGGGCATGCTCGGCATGCACGGGACCTACGAGGCCAACCTGGCGATGCACGAATGCGATGTGATGATCTGCGTCGGCGCCCGGTTCGACGACCGGATCACCGGCCGGCTCGATGCGTTCTCGCCGTTCTCCAAGAAGATCCACATCGACGTCGACGCCTCCTCGATCAACAAGGTGGTGAAGGTCGATGTCGGGATCGTGGGCGACTGCGCCTCGGTTCTGGCCGACATGCTGGAAGCTTGGCGTGCCCTGCCGTCGCGGCCGGAGAAATCCAACCTCGACCCATGGTTCCAGAAGATCGGCGCCTGGAAGGCGCGCGACTGCCTCGCCTACTGGCCGTCGGGGACGATCATCAAGCCGCAATATGCTGTGCAGCGCCTCTACGAGGCCTGCAAGGACCGCGAGACCTACATCACCACGGAGGTCGGCCAGCATCAGATGTGGGCGGCGCAGTACTTCAAGTACGACGAGCCGAACCGTTGGATGACGTCGGGTGGCCTCGGCACGATGGGCTACGGCTTGCCGGCGGCGATCGGTACGCAGCTCGCCCACCCGAAGGGGCTGGTGATCGACATCGCCGGCGAGGCCTCGATCCTGATGAACATGCAGGAGCTCTCGACCGCGGTTCAGTACCGGCTGCCGGTCAAGGTGTTCATCCTGAACAACGAGTACATGGGCATGGTCCGGCAGTGGCAGGAGCTGCTGCACGGCTCGCGCTACTCGCAGAGCTATTCCGAGAGCCTGCCGGACTTCGTTAAGCTGGCGGAGGCCTACGGCGCCAAGGGCATGCGCTGCGAGAAGCCGGGCGACCTCGACGGCGCGATCGCGGAGATGCTGGCCTATGACGGGCCGGTGCTGTTCGACTGCATCGTCGACAAGACCGAGAACTGCTTCCCGATGATCCCCTCGGGCAAGGCGCATAACGAGATGCTCCTGTCCGATTACCTCGGCGAGACCGGCGTCGAACTCGGCGACGTGATCTCCGAGGAAGGCAAGATGCTGGTGTAGGTTGCTTGGCGGCGGCCCTTCGGGGCCGCTGCCCGCCGCATGGGCGGCGGCGCGCTCGGATCGCCGCCAAAAGCAGGACTGGACGAGGACGAAGCCGGCGATGAACGCGATGAACACCCACTACCCCGATGCCGGCCGCGTCGAGCCTGTGAACCGGCACACGCTCGCCGTGATCGTCGACAACGAGCCCGGCGTGCTCGCCCGCATCTCCGGCATGTTCTCCGGCCGCGGCTACAACATCGAGAGCCTGACCGTCTCCGAGACCGAGGAGGCGCGCCATATCTCGCGCATCACCATCGTGACCACCGGCACGAACGCAGTAATCGAGCAGATCAAGGCGCAGCTCGATCGGCTGGTGCCGGTCCATCGGGTCGTGGACCTGACGCTCCAGGGCAATGCTCTGGAGCGCGAGATCTGCCTGGTGAAGGTCAAGGGCGAGGGCGAGCACCGCAGCGAGGCCCTGCGCCTGGCCGCCGCCTTCGGCGCCAAGACGCTCGACGCCACGCTCAACTCCTTCGTGTTCGAGCTGACCGGCGCCACCGAGGAGATCGACCGGTTCGTGCGTCTGATGAGCGTCATCGGGCTGGTGGAGATCTGCCGCACCGGCATCAGCGCCATGGGGCGGGGTTCGGAGCCGCTGTAGGAAGCGGCGGCCCGGATCTGCTATGCTCCGGCGTCCTCGCGGGAGGCGGTGCGATGGAAGCCAAGGTGATTCGCTGGGGCGATGATCTCGCCGTTCGGCTGAGCAGCGCGGAAGCCGAGGAACTCGGCATCCGCGAGGGTGAGACCGTCGAGATCATCTCGAAGGGGCGGCCGAAGGTCGAGCCCAAGCAATGGACCGGGCGTCGGTACGTTGACGGGTTGCCCGTTTATACGTTGGCCGAGATGATTTCTGAGGCGCGGCGTCTGGGGCCGGAGGCGGAGCCTGAAACTATCGATTGGGGGCCCGATCGCGGTTCCGAGATCATCGATGACGCCAACGATCCGTACTGATTGGCAGCCGCATCCTGGCGAATTGCTTCTGATCGATCTCGAACCGGTCCGCGGCACCGAGCAGAAAGGTATCCGGCCGGCGCTCGTCGTATCGGACCCGGACATGAACCAGCTGACGCGCCGGGTGATCATATGCCCGATCACGCGTAACCCGCATCCATGGCCAACCAAAGTCTTCCTGCCAGCTAGTCTGGTCGTCGAAGGCGCCGTGTTGGTCGATCAAGTCCGTTCGATCGACCGGGCGACCCGGATCCTCAGAAGCCTCGGGTCGGCACCGGACGATGTTGTCGCCGAAGTGCGCGGCAAGTTGCGTAGTCTTCTCGGCCTGACTTTCGACGGTGCGGACGCCCCCTCAGTGCAGCAACGGTAAGAACTCCGAATGACCACCCGCACCCTCTACTACGCCCCCGGCGCCTGCTCGCTGGCCGCCCACATCATCCTGGAGGAATCCGGGCTGTCGTTCGAGGGCGTCAAGCTCAACCTCGCGGCGGGGGACCAACGCGCGCCGGAATACCTCGCGATCAACGAGCGCGGCCGGGTGCCGGCCCTGGTCGAGGACGGCTGGGTGCTGACCGAATGCGCGGCGATCCTGCGCCACGTCGCCCGCACCGTGCCCGAGAAGGGCTTTTGGCCCACCGACCTGCGCGAGCAGGCCCGGGCCGACGAGTGGCTCGGCTGGCTCGCCGCCAACCACCACGTCGCCTACGCGCATGTCCGCCGGCCGGAGCGCTATACCGCCGACGAGGACGCCTTTCCAGGCATCCGCGACAAGGCCGCCGACACCTACGGCGACCTCTGCACCATGACCGAGGTCCACCTCTCGAACGGCGGCTGGGCGGTGGGGGATCGGTACGGCGTCGTCGATGCCTACCTAATGGTCTTCTGGGTCTGGGCGTCCGGCGCGTCGCTCAAGTTCGATATGGCCGAGCGCTTCCCGGCCTGGCACGCCCATGCCCGCCGGGTCGCCGAGCGACCGGCGGTGCGGGCCGTCTTCGCCCGCGAAGGGCTGACCCTGCCGGCCTGAACCCGAGCGGCGCAGGGCGATCGCTTGAAGGGGATCAGGCGGTCTGAGTGACGATGGCTCTGAGGTAGTCGTGGTTCCAAGCGGCGGCTTTTCTGCGGGTCTTGAGGCTGTCCGTGTCGGATGCGGTGCGGATGAGGTT
>NZ_VRVD01000550.1:0-3145 GCF_008040015.1 Methylobacterium sp. WL18
CACCGCCTCGGCGTAGCGCTCGGGCCGCGGCGCCCCGGCCTCGACCACCGGCTCGCTGCCGAGATCCTCGAGGATCAGCAGGCCCTCGGCCAGGTCCTCGCCGTAGATCTTGGGCGCCGAGAAGCCCAGGGCCCGCAGGCCGCGGTCGAGGGCCACGAAGGCGTGGACGCTCTCGGCCAGATGCACGATCGCGCTGTAGGGTTTGCCGTCGCGCACCGCCGGGCCGTCGGGACGGGGCGGGGCGATCATCAGCACGGCGCTGGTGCCGTCGGGCTTGGTCAGGCGCTCGTAGGCGCGGGACGAGGCGTCGCCCTGCATCAGGGTGCGCTCGGCCAGGTCCCAGCCGCTGCGGTCGAGGAGCCGGCGCACCGCCCGGGCCCGGTCGAGCCGGGCACGCATGCCGCCGCTGCCGTCGATCCGGGCGAGGCGGGCCTCGGGGCCGAACTCGGCCCGGAGCGACAGGTCGACGGTGAGCACCGGGCCGTCGCGGGGGGGCATCCGGTCGGGCCACTCCACCAGCGTGATGGCGTCCTCGGCCATCTCCTCGAAGCCGAGCTCCACCAGTTCGTCGGGGTCGCGCAGGCGGTAGAGGTCGGCGTGGACGATCGCCCGGCCGTCGCGGGCCGTGTAGGGCTGGATCAGCGTGAAGGTCGGGCTCGGCACCTCCAGGCGCGGGTCGCCGGCCAGCTCGCGGATCACCGCCCGGGCCAGGGTGGTCTTGCCGCCGCCCAGGCCGCCCGAGAGCGCCACGACGTCGCCGGGGCACAGGAACTCGGACAGGAACAGGCCGAGATCCTCCGTGGCCGTCTCCTCCGGCAGCACGAATTCCCAGGGGGCCGGCGGCGCCGATGCGCCCGCCGTCTGTCCGTCCCGATCGTCCCCGTCCAAAGCCCGCCTCCGAGACCCAAGGGCGCATGGTCCGAAAACAGGCCGCGGATGCAAGCGTTTCCGCCTCCCGCGGCGCGCTTCCGGCCGGGCCGGTGCATCGAAACCACGCTTGCCCAATGCCCCGATGCGTCGCGTCCCGGCGATCCGGCGCGGCGCGCCGTGCGGTATCCGCGAAGAATTGGCTGGCGCATGTCTTGCTATTGCGCGGGTTCCGCGCGTTTAGGCCCAGCCGAGGCCGCGGACCGCGTCCCGCATCAGGCCCCGACCGAATCCCCCCCTCATCGGTTCCGGGCCGGGTACGCACCCCGCCCGGGGTGGGGTGAGGCCGCCCTCCACCGGCGGCCTCACCCGGACCAGCCAAACGCATGAACACGGAGCCGACATGAAGCGCGCCGACCTGACCGAGAAGCTCCTCGACATCAAACGCGAGAAGGGCTGGAGCTGGGCCCATATCCACGAGGCGATCGGCGGCCTCTCGCCGTTCCTGATCACGGCGGCCTGCATGGGCCAGATGAAGCTGCCCAAGGCCCAGGCCAAGCGGGCGGCCGAGCTGTTCGGCCTGACGGTCGCCGAGGAGCGGATGCTCAACGAGGCGCCCTACCGGGGCTCGATCCCGGCGATGCCGCCCACCGACCCGCTGATCTACCGCTTCTACGAGCTGGTGATGGTCTACGGCACGACCTTCAAGGAGTTGATCCAGGAGGAGTTCGGCGACGGCATCATGTCGGCGATCGACTTCAACATGGAGATGGCCCGGGAGGCGAACAACAAGGGCGACCGGGTGAAGCTGACGATGTCGGGCAAGTTCCTGCCGTACAAGTATTACGGCAACGACGACGACACGCCGGAATACGGGTTCAAGGAGGGCTGAGCGGAGGCCCTCCCCGATCCCCGCATTCCAGAGCCGTTCCCGATCACGGCGCGACCGGGAACGGCTCTCGGTCCTCGATTCGACGCCCACGCTTGCGCCGAACCGGTATCCAGGTCGGCGGCGAGCGCTCCAGGGCGACGGAGCGCGGAGAGCGCCCGTCGGTCAGGCCCCGTACCGCGCCGCGGCGGCCGGGTGCTGTCCCACGGCGTCGAAGCGGGCGCCGACATGGTCGAGGTGCAGGTAGTTCGGGTTGAACAGCGCGGCCTTCTCCAGGGTCGGCAGATCCGGGATGGTCAGGCGGCGGCCCTTCAGCTCGACCAGCCTCTGCCGGCGCAGCATCTGCAGCACCCGGTTGACGTGCACCGGCGTCATGCCGATCAGGTCGGCGAGGTCGGTCTGCGTCAGGGGCATGTCGCAGGTGGTGCCCTGGGTCAGCCCGATGCCGCGCAGGCGGTAGAACACCTCGCAGAACACGTGGGCCAGCCGCTCGCCCGCGCTGCGGCGGCCGAGGTTCAGCATCCACTCGCGCTGCACCGCCGCGCTCACCAGCCCTTCCCACCACAGCGCCCGCGTCACGCGCGGATGGTCGGCCATCAACGTCTCGAAGGTCGCGGGCTGGATCTCGACCAGGGTCACGGCACCGAGCGCGCCGATCGAATGATCCATCTCGGACAAGACGAAGACGGTGTGGTCGCACAGGTCGCCGGGCAGGAACAGGGCCACCACCTGGCGGCGCCCGTCGGGCAATTGCTTGTAGCGGTAGGCCCAGCCGGCCAGGACGAGGCGCACGACCTTCGGGTCGTCGCCCTCGGACACGATGTCGGTTCCCGGCCGGTAGCAACGCAGCGGCTCGGCGACCAGGTTCTGCAGCGCCGCCCGGTCGTCGTCCGACAGGTGCGTGAACTGCTCGAGCTTTGCGATGAGAGGGTTGGGCATCGGCAGCCTCCGCATCACAGGTTAACCCGCGCCCATGGACGCGGTTCAAACCTGTCTTAACGCATGTAGTACCGTATTGTATCGGCCGGCGTTATGAGCGAGAAGGTCCGCGCGAACGGCGCAGCCGCATTCGTGAGGCGCCCGTGCCCCTGTTCTACTTTCATGTGCGTACGCCCGCCGGCCTCGACCCCGACGAAGACGGGCTGACGATGCCGAATATCGAGACCGCCTATCTCGAAGCTTGCGCGTCGATTCCCGACATGGCGATCGACCTCATCCGCGAGGGCCTGAGCCCGATGCCGTACGCGTTCGTGATCACGAACGAGGCCGGCGAGATCCTGATGGAGATCCCCTTCGCCGAGCGGCTGCGCGACCCGCGGCGGCAGATCCGGCCGAACCAGACCACCCGGGCGCGCCGGCTGTCGCAGGAGGTCGCGGACGCGATCGGCG
>NZ_VRVD01000551.1:0-3145 GCF_008040015.1 Methylobacterium sp. WL18
ACCGTGGCGGTCGCCGAGCTGGGCCGCATCGGCGTCGCGCGGGCCGAGACGGGAGCCTCCGCGGCCGGAACCATGCCCGGCACGCTGAAGCAGGTCGAGGCCGGAATGCTCGATGTCGGCTATGTCGAGGCCGGCCCCGCCGACGGTCCGGCGGTCATCCTGCTGCACGGCTGGCCCTACGACATCCACGCCTTCGCGGAGGTCGTCCCGATCCTCACCGCGGCCGGCCATCGGGTGATCGTGCCGCATCTGCGCGGCTACGGGACGACCCGCTTCCTCGCGAAGGACGCGATCCGCAACGGCGAGCAGGCGGCTCTGGCGGTGGACGTCATCGCCCTCATGGACGCCCTCGGCATCCCCCGCGCCGTGCTCGGCGGCTTCGACTGGGGCGCCCGGACGGCCTGCATCGTCGCGGCGCTCTGGCCGGACAGGTGCGACGCCCTCGTCTCGGTGAGCGGCTACCTGATCGGCAGCCAGGAGGCCGGCGAGGCGCCGCTGCCGCCGAAGGCCGAGCTGTCCTGGTGGTACCAGTTCTACTTCGCCACCAGCCGGGGCCGGGCCGGCTATGAAGCGTATCGCGACGCCTTCGCCCGGCTGATCTGGCAGAGCGCCTCGCCGCGCTGGGCGTTCGACGACGCGACCTTCGCCCGCAGCGCCCGGTCCTTCGACAACCCCGACCATGTCGCCATCGTCATCCACAATTACCGCTGGCGGCTCGGGCTCGCCGAGGGCGAGCCGCGCTACGAGGCCCTCGAGGAAAGGCTGGCGCGGGCGCCGGAGATCGCCGTGCCGACGATCACGCTCGAAGGCGACGCCAACGGCGCTCCGCATCCGGAGCCCGCGACCTATGCCGGGAAATTCACCGGCCGCTACGCGCACCGGCCGATCACCGGCGGGATCGGCCACAACCTGCCCCAGGAGGCGCCGCACGCCTTCGCGCAGGCCGTCCTCGATGCGGCCTCGGCCTGAGGTCCCCCGCGTCCGGATCGGCCTGAGACGGCACAGGAGCCTGCGATGCGTGCCATCACCGTTGCTGCGTCCAGCCTGCTGGCGGCCGCCCTGCTGGGCGCCGCCGCCCTCCGTGCCGGGACCGCGCCCGAAGCGTCGCCGCTTTACGGCGTGACCGTTCCGGACGGTTTTCGCGACTGGCCGCTCATCGGGGTCGCGCAGGAGACCGGCGCCCTCGACGAGCTGCGCGCGGTGGTGGGCAACGCCCCGGCGCTGCAGGCCTACCGGGCGGGTACGCTGCCCTTCCCGGACGGGACGGTCCTTGTGAAGCGCGCCTGGAAACGCACCCCCTCCCGGGAATTCGAGCCCGCCTTCGTCCCCGGGGCGGCGACCACGATCCAGGTCATGGTCAAGGATTCGAAGCGCTACCCGGAAACCGGCGGCTGGGGGTTCGGCCGCTTCATCGACGGCACGCCCACGGACGCGGCCCAGCACGAGACCTGCTTCGCCTGCCATCAGGCCAACGTCCGGGACCACGACTTCGTGTTCACCCGGCTCGCGCCCTGAGGGGCTGCGCGTATGGCGCTGCCCTGCCTCGCCGGCGGCTACGCCACCACGAAGCCGTGCGCGAACGGATCGCGGTCGTCGATGAAGATCGTGTTGATCCCGGTCTGGCGCGCCCAGCCGGCCACCGAGGGCACGATCGCGGGTTTGCCGGCCACCGAGGTCGCGGCCTCGACCCGGCCGCGGAACAGCGAGCCGATGATCGATTCGTGCACGAAATCGTCGCCGACCTTCAGCCGGCCCTTGGCGGCGAGCTGCGCCATGCGGGCCGAGGTGCCGGTGCCGCAGGGCGAGCGGTCGATCGCCTTGTCGCCGTAGAACACGGCGTTGCGGGCCTGGGCCTCGGGGTGGCGCGGCGCGCCGGTCCACAGGATGTGGGACAGGCCCCGGATCTCCGGATGCTCCGGATGGACGAACGCGTACTTGGCGTTGAGCGCCGCGCGCAGCTTCGGCGACCGGGCGATGAGGTCCCCGGCGGTGTGATCGGCCATGTCCCGGAAGTTTTTTTGGGGCTCGACGATGGCGTAGAAGTTGCCCCCGTAGGCGACGTCCACCACGATCTCGCCGACCCCATCGAGATGCGCGCTCAGCCCTTCGGCGTGGAGATAGCCCGGCACGTTGCGCAGCCGTACCTCCTCCACGAAACGGCCCTCCTGCCGGTAGGTGATGTCCACCTTGCCGGCCGGCGCGTCGATCGAGAGCCGCCCCGGCGCGCGCGGGGTGACCAGGCCGTTCTCGATCGCCATGGTGACCGTGCCGATGGTGCCGTGGCCGCACATCGGCAGGCAGCCGCTGGTCTCGATGAACAGCACCGCCACGTCGCAATCGGGCCGCGTCGGCGGATACAGGATCGCCCCCGACATCATGTCGTGGCCCCGCGGCTCGAACATCAGCCCGGTGCGGATCCAGTCGTAGGTGCGCAGGAAATGAGCGCGCTTCTCCAGCATGGTGCCGCCTTCGAGGATCGGGCCCCCGCCCGAGACGAGGCGGACCGGGTTGCCGCAGGTATGGCCGTCGAGGCACGAGAAGGTGTGGTTGGCCATAGGCGAAGCCCTATCGGAAGCGCTGGGGCGAGAACGGCGCGAGGTCGATCGCCGGCGCCGCGCCGGTGACGAGGTCGGCGACGAGGCGGGCGGTGCCCGCCGACTGGGTCAGCCCGAGATGGCCGTGCCCGAAGGCGTAGACGACCCGGCGGGTGGAAGCCGCTTGGCCGATCGCCGGGAGGGAATCGGGCAGCGACGGGCGGAAGCCCATCCAGGGCTGGCCGCCCTCGGTGTTCAGGCCCGGCAGGAAGGTCTTGGCCTTGCGCAGCATCGCCTCCGAGCGCCGGAAATTCGGCGGCCGGTCGAGGCCCCCGAGTTCCACCGCGCCGCCGACCCGGATGCCGGACGACAGCCGCGTCACCACGAAGCCGTGGCCCCCGAAGGTGACCTGCGTGCGCAGGTCGAGGGCGCCCGCGGGCAGCGTTGTGTTGTAGCCCCGCTCCGTCTCCAGCGGGATCCGCTCGCCCAGGGTGCGGGCGATGCGGTGCGAGAAGGCCCCGGCCGCGACCACGACCTGTCCGGCCCTGCGGGTGCCGGCGGATGTCACGACGGCGACGCCGTCGGCCGTGGGGCGCAGCGCCGTGACCTCT
>NZ_VRVD01000552.1:0-3137 GCF_008040015.1 Methylobacterium sp. WL18
GGCAGAGGGGGCTGCAGGGGGGTCTTCAGGCGAGGTCGCGCGCGGCCTCGTGGATCGCGGCGCGGATGCGCTGGTAGGTGCCGCAGCGGCAGATGTTGCCGTCCATGGCGCCGTCGATGTCGGCGTCGGAGGGCTTGGCGTTGCCGGACAGGAGCCCGATCGCCGACATGATCTGTCCGGACTGGCAGTAGCCGCACTGCACGACGTCGAGCTTGCGCCACGCGGCCTGGACGGCCTCGGCCACGCGGCCGGACACGCCCTCGATGGTGGTCACCTGGGCGGTGCCGACATCGCCGACCTTGGTCTGGCAGGAGCGCACCGGTTGCCCGTCGAGGTGGACCGTGCAGGCGCCGCACTGGGCGATGCCGCAGCCGTACTTGGTGCCGGTGGCGTCGAGGCGGTCGCGCAGCACCCAGAGCAGGGGCATGTCCGGGTCGGCGTCGACCGTGTGGGTGACGCCGTTGACGGTGAGCTTCGGCATGGTCGGCGGCCCTCGATCGACACGCGGGATCCGGGCGCGCGCCGGATCGCGGCGCTTCGGCCCCGCCACGCGGGTCGTTTACCGTAACCGGCCCCGCCAGGCCAACGATGTGTGGCGTCGCACGTCGATCCGGCCGGCGGATCCCCATGGCGCGGACGCCGATACGTAAGATGCGACCGATGCCGGCAGCCGCTTCTTAAGACATCCGCCCCATCCTGGCGCCGTCGCCCCCCTGCCCAGCTGCCTCGCCGCCGCGTTCGAGCCGAGTTTCAACAATCCCATGTCCGATCTCACCGTCGAGATGGTGCAGCGCGGTCGCGGCCCCTCGACGGAGGAGGCGGCGCGACGCCTCGGAGTCGCCCGCGAGATCCGCTCGGCGCGCGAGAAGCTGACCTCGCAGACCGGCCTGGAGCGGGCCTTCGACCACGAATTGCTCCGCCATTACGCCCGGTACCGGGCCGGCGCCGGCATTCCGCTGGTGCTGTTCGCCGTCACCCTGGCCACGGCGGCGACCTTCTGGATCGCCCCGGTCGTGGCCGCGCTCTGGGCGCTCGGCGTCATCCTGATGGTCACGCTCAACACCACGCTGAGCCGCGGCTTCCTGCGGGCCGACGCGGCCACGATCCCGCTCGCCCGCTGGCGCCGCCGCTTCCTGATCGGCGAGGTCCTGCAGAGCCTGTCGTGGTCGGCGATGATCGGGCTCGGCACCACCGGCGGCTGGACCTTCGCGCTGTTCGGCCTCGTCATCGCGGCCGCGGTCTCGACCATGCTGGCGGCGACGGTGCCGGTGGCGGCGGTCGCCGCCCTGGTGCCGCTGGTCCTCGCCACCGCGTCGCTGGCCGCCTGCTCGAAGGGCATGGAGGCGCTGCTGCTGGTGCTGATGGCCGCCGGCGCGCAGCTGTTCTTCCTGGGGCTGGCCCGCCGCCTCTACGCCTCGACCGTGGGCGCCCTGCGGTCCCGGGCCGAGAAGGACGCGGTGTTCGGCGAATTGGAGCAGGCCAAGGCCAATTCCGACGAGGCGCGCCGCCGGGCCGAGGAGGCGAACCTCGCCAAATCCCGCTTCCTCGCCACCATGAGCCACGAGCTGCGCACGCCGCTCAACGCCATCCTGGGCTTCTCGGAGGTGATGAAGAACGAGGTGTTCGGCATCCACACGGCGCCGTCCTACCGGGAATACTCGAACGACATCCACGACAGCGGCATGCACCTGCTGAACCTGATCAACGAGATCCTCGACCTGTCGCGCATCGAGGCCGGCCGCTACGAGCTCAACGAGGAGGCGGTGCAGCTCGCCCACGTGGTCGAGGAATGCCGCCACATGATGGGCCTGCGGGCCAAGGCGAAGAACCAGACCTTCCACGACCTGGTCGACGCCTCGCTGCCGCGGCTCTGGGCCGACGAGCGGGCGCTGCGCCAGATCGTGCTCAACCTGCTGTCGAACGCCGTCAAGTTCACGCCGCCGGGCGGCGAGATCTGGCTGAAGGTCGGCTGGACCGCCTCGGGCGGGCAGTACGTCTCGGTGAAGGACAGCGGCCCCGGCATTCCCGAGGACGAACTCGGCACGGTGATGTCGTCGTTCGGCCGCGGCTCCCTGGCGATCAAGACCGCCGAGCAGGGCTCGGGGCTCGGCCTGCCGATCGTGAAGGGGCTGGTGGAGCTGCACGGCGGCCAGTTCCAGCTGTCCTCGCGGCCGCGCGAGGGCACCGAGGTGATCGTGACCCTGCCGGCCTCGCGGGTGATGGACACCCTGCTGCCCGTCGATGTCGGCGCGGACGCGTTCGTGACGGTGCGGGGCGCCTTCAACCGCGCGGCTTGAACCAAGGGGTTCCCGAAGGGCTGAGCCCTTCGGTGGGGGTTCGGGGGCGGAGCCCCCGATCATCGGGCGAAGCCCGACACCAGGGCTCCGCCCCCGAACCCGCAAGAGGTCTCGGACCTTTCGAAACCGGGACCTTACGGGGTCTCGGCCACGGCGCGGATGCGGTCCCACTCGGCCTCGGTGACCGGCTGCACCGACAGGCGCGAGTTGTTCACCAGCACCATGTCGGCCAGCGCCGGATCGGCCTTGATCGCGTCCAGCGTCACCGGCCGGGGCAGCGCCGCGACGGCCTTCAGGTCGACCATGCCGAACCGGCCGGTCTCGTCGGTGTGGTCGGGGTAGTAGGGTCGGATCACCTCGACGATGCCGACCACCGCCTTGCCCTCGTTCGAGTGGTAGAAGAAGCCCCGCTCGCCGACCTGCATGGCCATCAGGTGCTTCTTGGCGAGGTGGTTGCGCACGCCGTTCCAGTGGGTGCCGGCCGCGCCGGCCGCGACCTGCTGGTCCCACGACCAGGTCGTGGGCTCGGATTTGAACAGCCAGTACGCCATCACGCCGTCTCTCGAGGGCCGCCCCGTCGCGGCGGCACGGCCCCCATAGCGCAGCTGTCCCCGGCGCGGACAGGCCAGATGCACGCCTCATCGCGCGGCGACAGGGCTTTCCAGAGCCTCTCCGGTCATTTGTGGTGGCGCACCGTCTTCCATCGAGCCGCAAGCCGCTTCGGCGGAAAACGACCTAATCCGTCTCGCCGCGCAGCGGCCGGGCCAGCAGGCCGGCGATCACGTCCTCGACGCCGGCCCGGCCCGTCACGATCGCCGCGACGGCCTGGGCCACCGCCAT
>NZ_VRVD01000553.1:0-3135 GCF_008040015.1 Methylobacterium sp. WL18
GGCGTCGGGCGGGCGGCCCGCGCGGCGCGGATCGAGCAGGCCCTGGGGCTCGTCGGGCTGTCCGGCTTCGCGGACGCCTATCCGCACCAGCTTTCCGGAGGGATGGCCCAGCGGGCGGCCTTGGCCCGGGCGCTGGTCAACGAGCCGCGCCTGCTGCTCCTCGACGAACCGTTGGGCAAGCTCGACGCGCTGACCCGCCTGGCGATGCAGGCCGAGATCCTGCGCCTCTGGCAGGAGAAGCGCTTCACGGCCGTGCTGGTCACGCACGATGTCGAGGAGGCGCTGATCCTGGCCGAGCGCGTGATCGTGCTCGGCGACCGCCCGGCCGCGATCCGGGCTGAACTCCCGGTCGACGCCCCCTACCCGCGTCACCGGGACGATCCCGACCTCATTCGCCTGCGCCGGACGATCCTGGAGATCCTCGGCCAGGCGACTTGATCACACGCCGTCCTGCGGCGCGCGGCCGTGCGATTCCCGAGTTCCGGGCCGCGTGCCGCGAACCTGTGCGTGCACGCCTTCCCCAAGCTTCGCCCGAACTAGGTTCCGCTCATGCGCTCCTCACGCCGCTTCCTCCTGGCCGCCGGCCTGGCCCTGATCACCGCGACCGTCCCGTTCGCGCCTGCGGCCCGGGCCGAGGACCCGAAGGAGATCCGGCTGGACTGGGCGACCTACAATCCGGTCGGCCTGCTCCTTAAGGACAAGGGGTTCCTGGAAGAAGCGCTCAAGCCGAAGGGCATCCGGGTGCGCTGGGTCCAGTCGCTCGGTTCGAACAAGGCGCTCGAGTTCCTGAATGCCGGCGCGATCGATATCGGCTCGGCCGCTGGCGCGGCTGCCCTCGTCGCGCGGATCAACGGCAATCCGATCAAGGCGGTCTACGCGTTCTCGCGTCCCGAATGGACGGCGTTGGTCACCCGCAATGAGACCGGCATCACCAAGCCCGCCGACCTGAAGGGCAAGCGCGTCGCCGTCACCCGGGGCACCGATCCGCACATCTTCCTCATCCGCGCGCTCCAGGGGGCGGGCCTCACCGAGAAGGACGCGAAGCTCGTCCTGCTGCAGCACCCGGACGGCCGCACGGCCCTCGACCGCGGCGATGTCGATGCCTGGGCCGGACTCGATCCGCTGATGGCGGCCGCCGAGATCGAGAACGGCGACGTCCTGTTCCACCGCGATCCGGCGGCCAACACCTGGGGCCTGCTCGACGTGCGCGAGGACTTCGCCAAGGCCCATCCCGATCTGGTCCGGACGGTGATCGCCGCCTACGAGCAGGCGCGCGCCTACGCGCTGGCGAATCCGCAGGCTCTTTCTGCGGCGCTGGTCGCGGCGACCAAGCTTCCCGAGCCGGTGATCGCGCGGCAGCTCGCGCGCACGGACCTGTCCCAGCCGACGATCGGACCGGCGCAGACCGAATCGATCAAGGCCGCCGGCCTCGCCCTGCAACAGGCCGGCGTAATTCCCGCTGCCACGGATGTGGCGGCGGCGGTGGACGGCCTGCTCGATCCCGGCTTCAACCCCGTCGCGGCGCGTTGACGGCCGGGACGCTCTGGCGGCAGGGCGGCCGCGTCGGTCTCGGGCTCGTCCTGCCGTTGGCCCTGGCGGTCGGCTGGGAGATCGCGGTCGATAGCGGCCTCGTCTCCGGACGCCTGCTGCCGCCACCGAGTCGGATCGGCGCGACCTTGCTGGACCTGGCGACGTCGGGCGACCTGCTCATGCACGTCCAGGCGACGCTGATCCGGGTCGGGCTCGGCTTCCTCTGGGGCGCTGCCGCGGGGATCCTGGCGGGTGGCCTGGTCGCGACGCTTCCGACCCTGCGCTGGCTGGTCGATCCAAGCCTCCAGGCCCTGCGGGCCGTGCCGTCGCTCGCCTGGGTTCCGCTCTTCATCCTGTGGTTCGGCATCCTCGAGACACCGAAGGTGCTGCTGATCGCCGTCGGGGTCTTCTTCCCGGTCTATGTCGGGGTCTCGGGGGCCATCGCCTCGGTGGACCGAAAGTTGATCGAGGTCGGGCGCATCTTCCGGTTGTCGCGGCTTGCCCTGGCCCGGCGGATCCTGCTGCCGGCGGTGCTGCCGGCGACCCTGGTCGGGTTGCGCACGGGGCTCGGCCTCGGCTTCCTGTTCGTCGTAGCGGCCGAGCTGATGGGGGCCTCGGAGGGCCTCGGCTACCTGCTGGTCGATGGCCAGCAATTCAGCAAGCCGGACCAGATCGTCGCCGCGATCATTGCTTTCGCCCTGGCCGGGAAGCTGGCCGACATGGTGTTGCTGGCGCTTACGCGACCCTTGACGCGCTGGCAGGACACCGCGCGGGAAAGCCTGTGACGAGCGCGGCAATGCGCCGTCCGCGCGATCCCTCGATGCAACCGCTGAAGCAAGACACGCCCGTGCTCATCGTCGACGATCTCTCGAAGACCTATGCGGATGGCACGCAGGCGCTCGCCGGAATCGACCTTTCGGTGCGACAGGGCGAGATCATCGCGCTCATCGGCGGCTCGGGCTGCGGAAAGACGACCCTGCTGCGCCTGATCGCCGGCCTCGATCAGGCGAGCCGTGGGACCGTGCAGGTCGATGGCGGGACGATCCGCGGGCCACACCCGCATGTCGGCGTCGTCTTCCAAGAGGCACGGCTCCTGCCCTGGCTGGATGTCGCGGGCAATGTCGGCTTCGGGCTCGCCGGGCTCGCCCGGTCCGAGCGGAGACAGCGGGTCGCGCGGGCGCTGGAGCGGATCGGTCTGGCCGAGTCCGGCGGCCGCTGGCCGCGGGACCTCTCCGGCGGCCAGCAGCAACGGGTGGCCATCGCCCGGGCCTTCGTCACCAATCCCCGCGTGCTGCTCCTGGACGAGCCGTTCTCGGCGCTGGACGCCTTCACCCGCCGGGACCTGCACGATCAACTCCTCAGCCTGTGGGGCGAGTCGAAGCCGACGATCCTGCTCGTGACGCACGATGTCGGCGAGGCCGTGACGTTGGCCGACCGGGTGGTCGTGATGCGCCCGCGTCCGGGACGCCTCGACGAGACCATCGAGATCGGGCTGGCCCGCCCGCGCGACCCCGTCGCGGCCCATCATGAGGGGGCGGTGCGCCGGGTGATGGCCGCCCTCGACCGCTCCCTCCGGCCCGCCGCGACCCATCAGCCGCTCGCCCC
>NZ_VRVD01000554.1:0-3118 GCF_008040015.1 Methylobacterium sp. WL18
CCTCCGGGCGGTCGGCCCAGGCCTTGAGCACGCCGTCGGCCCAGGCCCAGGCGGCCTCGACCTCGTCGCGGCGCATGAACAGGGTGGCGTTGCCCCGGACCACGTCCATCAGCAGGCGCTCGTAGGCGTCCGGGTAGCGCTGCTTGAAGGTCTCCTCGAAGGAGATGTCGAGGTCGGTCGGGCGCAACCGCAGGCCGCCGGGGCCCGGATCCTTGGTCATCACCTCGAGCTTCATGCCCTCCTGCGGCTGCAGGCGGATCACGAGGCGGTTCGGCTCGCGCCCGAACGCCTCCTCGGGGAAGATCGAGAACGGCGAGGCCCGGAACTGGACCACGATCTCCGACAGCTTCTGCGGCAGGCGCTTGCCGGTGCGCAGGTAGAACGGCACCCCGGCCCAGCGCCCGGACTGGATCTCGACCTTCATGGCCACGAAGGTCTCGGTCCGGCTCTCGTGGCCGAGTTCGGCGAGGTAGCCCTCCACCGGCTTGCCGTCGACGGCGCCCGCCACGTACTGGCCGCGGACGGTGGCGAACTGGATGTCGTGGGCGGTGATCGGCTTGAGCGCGCGCAGCACCTTCAGCTTCTCGTCGCGCACGGAGTTCGCCTCGAGGTTGAGCGGGCTCTCCATGGCGGTGAGGCACAGCAGCTGCAGGATGTGGTTCTGCAGCATGTCGCGCATCGCGCCCGACGTGTCGTAGTAGCCGGCCCGCCCCTCGACCCCGACCGTCTCGGCCACGGTGATCTGGACGTGGTCGATCACGTCCGAGGTCCAGAGCCGCTCGAAGATGGTGTTGGCGAACCGCAGGGAGAGCAGGTTCTGCACCGTCTCCTTGCCGAGGTAGTGGTCGATCCGGAAGATCTGCGATTCGGGGAAGACCTCGCCGACCGCGTCGTTGATCGCGCGGGCGGATTTCAGATCCTTGCCGATCGGCTTCTCCAGCACGACCCGGGACTTCTCGCCGACGAGCCCGTGCGAGGCGAGGTTGCGGCAGATCGAGCCGTAGAGGTCGGGCGAGGTGGCGAGGTAGTAGGGCCGGACCTGGTCGGGCCGCTCGTCGAGCTTGGCCACGAGGTCGGCCCAGCCGCTCTCGCCGGCCCCGTCCACCGCCACGTAATCCACGTGGTCGAGGAAGGCGTGGAGCGCGTCCTCGGCGAGGTCCGAGGCGGGCACGAAGCGCTTGAGCGCGTCCCTCGCATGCTCCCGGAACGCGTCGGTCGACAGCTCCGAGCGCGAGGCGCCGATGATTCGGCTGCTCTGCGGGATCTGCCCGTCCCGGAACCGGTAGAACAGCGCCGGCAGCAGCTTGCGCGCCGTGAGATCGCCGGTGGCGCCGAACACGACGCAGTCGAACGAGGCAACGGGGATAATCGTGGCCAAAAGAGCGGCTCCCTGGTGTCGTGCGCGGGTGCAGCGCGGCGGGCGCGCCGCACTGACCTAACCTGGGTGCAAACGCTTCGCCAGACGAGGGGGGACCGTCAGCAAGGTCCGCGGCGCATGCCTCCGGATGAAGAGCTGAACGACGGCTCGGTCCGATGCAGGCCCGTCATTGCAGCGCAGCGAAGCAACCCAGGCCTCCGCGCGGCGCGGCGTTCGGCTCGATGGGACAGTTGGTGGCGACAAGAGGTGTCCTACGGCCGGCGATACACCCAGACTCGCGCGGGCGGCAGGTTCAGCCAGACCCGGTTCGAGCGGTCGGCCGTGTAGCTGCCGGCCTCGCAGCGGGCCGGGATCGGCGGCACCACCGCGTAGGTGAACTGCACGAACGGCGCGCCCGGCTGCATCAGGTCGTGGGCGGCGTTGAGCAGGTCGAGACGCTGCTCCAGCGGCTTGGTGAACAGCGGCAGGCTCGAGATCGTCGCCGCGGCGGGCTGGGCCAGCGCCGTCTTGAGGGTCGCACGCATGTCGTAGGCATCGCCGCGGATGACGGTCACGCCCGGGAAGCGGCGTGTCAGCAGGCGGCAGAAATCCGGGTTGAACTCCACCAGGATCAGGCGCGAGGGCGCGATGCCCCGGCGGATCAGCGCCTCCGTGACCGGTCCCGTGCCGGGGCCGAGTTCGACCACCGGGCCTTCGCGGCGCGGATCGACGTAGGACGCCATGGTCCGGGCCAGCATCTTGCCAGACGGGGTCACGGCGCCGGTGACGAGCGGCCGCTCGAACCAGGACCGGAGGAAGCGGGCTTCGTCCTCCAGGGGGTCGCGCCGCGGCCCAAGATGGTCACCCCTGGCGGCAGGGGCCTTCGCACTGGGACGGCGGAGCGGCGGCAAGTCCTGGATTCCTCGAAGCCGATGGGAATGGAAGGCTAAGGCAACGCGCCGTCTTACAGTCAAGCCGGCCCGGCGCCTAGGGTAAGCATGCCACGCTCGCCGGATGCATAACGGGCGTGCGCGGGTTCGGATCCGGCCCGACCCGCGCGCCGCCGACCGGGATGCCGGTTCGGCCTCGGCGAGCGCGTCGGATCGGCGATCCTAGGGTCGAACGGCGCTGCCGAAGAAGTCCCGCACCTTGGCGAAGAAGCCGGCCGATTCCGGGTGGTTCTCCGGCGAGGCCGACTGATCGAACTCCTGCAGCAGCTCGCGCTGGCGCTTGGTCAGGTTCTGCGGGGTCTCGACGAAGACCTGGATGTAGAGGTCGCCGACCTCCCGGGAGCGGAGCACCGGCATGCCCTTGCCCTTGATCCGGAACTGCTTGGCTGTCTGCGTCCCGGCCGGGATCCGCACCTGGGTCTGCGAGCCGTCGATCACCGGCACGGTGATCTCGCCCGCGAGGGCCGCGGTCACCATCGAGATCGGCACCCGGCAGAACAGGTCGGCGCCGTCGCGCTGGAAGAACTCGTGCTGCTTGATCGACAGGAACACGTAGAGGTCCCCGGGCGGGCCGCCGCGCAGGCCGCTCTCGCCCTCGCCGGCCAGCCGGATGCGCAGGCCGTCATCGACGCCCGCCGGCACGTTGATCGAGAGCGTGCGCTCGCGGTTGACCCGGCCGGCGCCCTGGCAGGTGGCGCAGGGGTCGTCGACGATCTCGCCGCGGCCGTGGCAGTTCGGGCAGGTCCGCTCGATGGCGAAGAAGCCTTGCGCGGCCCGGACCCGGCCGTAGCCCGCGCAGGTCGGGCAGGCG
>NZ_VRVD01000555.1:0-3117 GCF_008040015.1 Methylobacterium sp. WL18
CACCCAGACCGACAGGCCCGCGCAGGACGCGAAGGCGATGCCGGACGGCTCATGGCGGCCGGGCTCGTCGCCGCACTCCTGGCGGCACCCTACCTGTCCGGGCTCCTGGCGAGCCGGCATGAGGCCGGGCAGGCGATCGTCCTCGCGATCCGCAGCTTCGGGCCCCTGGAGGGATTTGCGGACGGGCCGACCTTGAGCCTGCTCCGCCTGATCCTGCTGCCGGTCAACTACTACCTGGCCTTCGGGGTCTTCGCCGCCGGCACGTTCCTGTTCTGGCGGGTCGTCCCCCGGCGCGTCGCGCATGCGCACGAGGCGGGACGCCTGCTCAGCATCGTGGCGGCGTCGTCCCTTCTGATCGGCGGCTTCCTGCGCTCGGCGATCCTGTACAACGATCTGGGCTGGCGCGTGGTCCTGCTGGCGCAGGTCGCCGCCCTGGCCTGGACCGTCACGGCGCTGGCGCAGGGCGCCGGAACGCGGCTTCGCCTGCCCGGCCTGATCGCCGCGTTGCTCCTGCTCGGCTACGCGACGACGCTCTACGGATTCGTCGGGATGCGGGCCTTCCGCGTCTCCGGCCATCCGAGCTTCGCGTTCCTCAACGCCCGCCCCGACATCGATCGCGCCCTGCGGACGGCCTATGAATGGGCCGGCACGCATCTGCCGCGGACCCTCGTACTTCAGCACGCGGCCGCCGCACCGCGCGTGTTCGACTTCGGCCTCTACGGACGCCAGCCGGTCGCGGTGGCCGACCGGGAGGCGCGGCTGTTCGGGGCCTCCGCGGAGGCGGTTGCGGAGCGGCTCGCGCAGGTCGAGCCGATCTTCTCCGAGACTCTCGGGGCAGACGACGTCCGGCGCCGGGCGGCGGCAGCCGGCATCGGCGCACTCATCGTCACCGCCCGGGACGCCCCCTGGACCGACCCTGACTCCTGGGTCTGGCGGAGCCGGCCGCTCTACGCGTCGCCGATGGTCCGGATCCTGTCGGTCCAGGATCTTGGCCAGGACGTAAGCGGGGCGGCGCGATGACCCGGACCGGCCCCGGGCGCCTGGGAGTGGCGTTGCGCTGGCTCGCGGCCCAGGGCGCGCTGCATGCCGGAGCAATCCTCATCGGGTTCGGCTGCTTCGTGCTGCTGTTCCGGACGGACCTCGCATCCGGCGTCACGATCCTGTTCTATCGCGGCCTGATCCTACTGCTGGTGGCTTTCGTGATCACCGCCGGGGCGATGACAGCGCTCGCCGTCCTCGGCCGTCCCTGGGGTCTGCATCGCCGGGACGCGCTGGGGGCCTGCGTACTCTCGCTCGCCCTGAACCTCAGCGTGTTCGTGATTCTCCCGGTGACGATCGACCGCTCGATCAGCGTCTTCCTGCTCGGCCAGATGGCGGCTCGTCCCGAGGAACGGTTCAGCCCCGCGCGTGCGCAGGCGTTGTTCGAATCGCTCTATCTCGGGGAGTACCGGCAGATCGAGCGGCGCCTGGCGGAGCAGACCGCGTCGGGCAACCTCGCGCCGTCCGGGGACGGCTATGTCATCACCCCGCAGGGACGCGCCTTCATCCGATTCTCGGCGTCCGTGGCCCGACTCTTCCGGACCGACCCGCGAATGGTCGAGGCCCAGCCACCGGCCTCCGACAAGGCGATGCCATGAGCACGGCGCCGGCACCGCTAACCGAAAACGTTCAACCTGCCTAAAAGTTCGACGCTGTGAATATATTGAAGTCCCTTTCACCATAAAAATATTATTTTACTCAAGATCATGGTGTTCGTACGATACCTATCAAGTAAAAATCAATGTCCATAATTTTTTAATTTCTATTAGTACCGTTAAGCGGATCATTCAGGACGCGGTACATCGCATCATAAATTTTAAATTCGATCCAATTCCTTTAAGAAAGGAAATGATTCCAGCCGAGGTCGATACCGCTCCCTGCGCCGTGGACACACTTTTTTAGATCCGAAGATTGAAAGGTTACGTCACCATGTCGAACAGCCTGACATCTCGGTGGTGACTGTACGCGTCCGTGACGCGCGTCCCGCTCATCACACCCGGCCGTCAGTCGAGTGGAGTCTGGCCGGGTTCGGCGGTCTGATCGCCGTGCTGGCGCCGCTGGTCATCCTGGCGGTTCCCCAAGCGGACGTGGTGGCGGTAATCGGACCGCCCGGCGGCAGCGCCGCCGACGCGGCCCGGATCGTCGCGGAGGCGGGCGGAACCCTCCTGAACCGCGGCGGGCGCGACGACGTCTTCCTGGCCCGCTCTGACCGGGCGGGGTTCGCCGGCCGCCTCTATGCCGCCGGGGCCAGCCTCGTCCTCGACGGGCGCCTTTCCGAGGGGTGCGGCCCGTCCGCACCCGCCACGCCTTCGCCGGATCCCAGCGCGGACACGGCCCGGAACTCGTCCCCATGAACGATCTCGAAACCCTGCAGCGCCGCTTCGGCCGCTTCCTGATCCCGCTGCTCTGGGCGCACGTGGTGCTGGTCGCCGCCGCGGAGGCCGTGACGAGCGCGGCCTTTCCAGCGATCGCCCCGGTGGTCGCGGCCGCCTCGCTGGCGGCCCTGGCGACGGCACTCTGGATGCGCGACCCGGTGAGCGAGGCGACCCGCATCGTGAGCGGCGTGGCCCTCGTGGGCATGGCCGCCCTCCTGCTGGTGGCCTTCGCGGGTCACCCCTGGCAGATCGACCTGCACATGTACTTCTTCGCCTGCCTGGCGATGCTGGCCGGGTGGTGCGACTGGCGGGTGATCCTGGCCGCGGCCGCGGCGACGGCCATCCACCACCTCGCCCTCGACGTTGCGATGCCCGCCCTGATCTTCCCGGACGGGCGGGCCGACCTCGGCCGGGTGATCCTCCATGCCGCGATCGTCCTGATCGAGACCGGCATCCTGATCTGGGTGTGCCGCACTGTCGAGCAGTCCTTCCGGGCCCTCGCGGCCTCCGAGGGGCAGGCCCAGGCCCAGCTCGCCCGGGCCATGGCGCTGGAGGGCGAGGCCGAAGCGAGCCGGGCCGCCCTGGAGACGGCGCGCCGGTTCGGGACCGAGCAGCTCGCCCGTGCCTTCGAGGAATCGATCGGCGGCATCCTCGACCACGTCGCCGCCGCGGCCGGCGCCGTCGAGTCGCGCGCGGCCGGCAT
>NZ_VRVD01000556.1:0-3112 GCF_008040015.1 Methylobacterium sp. WL18
AGGGTGGGCCGGCCGTCAGGCCGGGTCGGGAGAGGGGAGCGACGCTGCCGGAAAGATCGCGACGGGCTTCAGATCCTGAACCGTCGCGCTGCCCCTCTTGCGGGACTTCGTCCCGGCCCCCCCTGCTGCGCAGGGTACCCTCCCCCGCAGAGGGGGGAGGGCGTTTCCGGCTCCTGTTCCAAAGCCCGAACACCCTCAGAGCGCCCGGACCCGCTGCACCAGCTCGCCGACCAGGCCGCGGGCGGTCTTGCCTTCGGCGGCCGCGCGCCAGGTCAGGCCGATGCGGTGGGAGAGCGCGTCCCGGGCGAGTTCGGTGACGTCCTCCGGGGTGACGTGGTCCCGGCCGCGCAGCCAGGCCCGGGCCTTGCCCGCCATCATCAGCGCGAGCGTGCCGCGCGGCGAGGCCGGGTGCTCGATCATCGCCCGCAGGTCCGGCGCCGCCGTATCGGTGCGGGTCGCCGCCACCAGGCGGACCAGGTAATCCTTGAGCGCCGGCGACACGTAGGTGGCCAGAGCCGCCTCCCGGGCGGCGCGCACGTCGGCCAGCGACAGGCGCACCGGCATGGCCTCGGCATGGTGGGTCATCTCGCCCTCCACGAGGTCGAGGATCGCCCGCTCGGTGGCCTCGTCGGGCATCTCGACCACGACGTGCAGCAGGAAGCGGTCGAGCTGCGCCTCCGGCAGCGGGAAGGTGCCGGCATGCTCGATCGGGTTCTGGGTCGCCACGACCATGAACGGGTCGGCGAGCGGATGGGTCTGCCCGGAGACCGTGATCTGCCCCTCGGCCATCGCCTCGAGCAGGGCCGACTGCACCTTGGGCGGCGCCCGGTTGACCTCGTCCACCAGCACCAGGGCGTGGAACAGGGGGCCCTGCAGGAACTCGAAGCTGCCGCTGTCCTGGCGCCAGACGGTGGTGCCGGTGAGGTCGGCCGGCATCAGGTCCGGGGTGCACTGGATGCGGGCGAACGAGCCGTCGAGCCCGTCGGCCAGCCGCTTGACCGCGCGGGTCTTGGCCAGGCCCGGCGCGCCCTCGATCAGGAGGTGGCCACCGGTGAGCAGACCGATCAGTAGACGCTCGACCAAGCCGGCGCTGCCGATCAGGCCGCGCTCCAGCCCGTCGCGCAGGGCCAGGACCCGCCCGTGCAGGGCCGCGTCCGGTTCGGCCCCGGGCCGGCGTTCGGCGAGGGCGTCGCTCATGCGGAGAACGCTCGGGCGCGGAAAAATACACCCGCCACGGGGGCCGTGTCCTGCATCCTGCACGTCTCCTCGGCCCGGGTCCCGTATTCTCAAGGGATCCTCAGGTTGAGGCCGGTGTGCCCGCTGCCCGGTAGGGCCGTCAATCCCGGCCGGTTCTGCCTCCGGTCCGTGCCGGGCGTCATCCCGGGGTCCTTTTGTCGGCTCCCGGAGAAAGGTGATGCAAAACCAAGGGCCTGGCGCGCCGCCCCGGATCCGCTATCCCGGACGGCGCGCCCAGCAGGCCATGATGTCACGGTTTCGTCACCTCTCGCCTCGCAAGAGACCGTCATGACCAGCTACGCCGCCATCCCCGAGGAATTCAAATCCGCCATCGGCCTGATCGTCGCCTTCGTGCTCGGCACGGCGATCGGGGCCGAGCGGCAGTACCGGCAGCGTACCGCCGGCCTGCGCACCGCGGTGCTGGTGGCGATCGGCGCCTCGGCCTTCGTCGATCTCGGCATGCGGCTGACCGGCCCGGACGGCGGGGTCCGCACGGTGGCCTACGTGATCTCCGGCATCGGCTTCCTGGGCGCCGGCGTGATCATGAAGGAGGGGATGAACGTGCGCGGTCTCAACACGGCCGCCACCCTGTGGTGCTCCGCCGCCGTTGGGGCGTTCTGCGGCGCCGACCTGCCGTTGGAGGCGGTGTTCGTCACCGTCACGGTGCTGACCTGCAACACGGCGCTCCGGCCCCTGGTGAACGCCATCAACCGCGCCCCGATCCGCGAATCCTCCACCGAGGCGACCTACGAGGTGCAGGTGACCACCGCGCCCGGCGAGGCCGGCCCCGCCCAGGATCTGCTGGTCGAGCGCCTGGAGGCGGCGAACTATCCGGTCAGCAACGTCGAGGTCGAGGAGCGCGGCGGAGGCGCGGTCGACGTGGTCGCGACGCTGACGGCCAGCGCCGTCAAGGCGAGCGAGCTGGATGCGGTCACGGCCGATCTCGCCAAGGCGCCGGGCATCCGCCACGCCACCTGGTCGGTCCAGACCGCCGATTGATCGTTTGGGACTTTGCGTGGCGCCGGACTGAAGCCGGCGCGCCGCCGGTAGGGACCGGTCAGCGCGGCGGGGCGAGGGGCCGGGTGCGGCGCTCGATCACCACGGTCGGGCGGGTACGGCGCTCGACCACGACGGTGCGGGGCGCCCGGCTCGGGCTGGCATGGGTCAGGATCCGCTCCGGCACCCGCTCCGGCCGGGCCTTCTTGGCCGCCAGGACGTGCGGGCGGACCTCGTCGGCCGGCAGCCCGATCAGGCCGGCGGCGATCTCGACCTGCTGCTCGACATCGTCGGCGAGGTCCTGGGCGGCGGCGACCGCCTCGTTCACCGTGGGCGGCTCGCGGCGCACGCGGATCGGCGGCAGGTCTGCGAAGCTCTTCTGCGTCTTCTTCACGGGGCGACTCGCGGTCATCATCGAACAGACATAGCGCCTTCCGCGCCGGTTGTGCAGTGCATCATAATCGGCGGTTGCCCGTCCGGGGAACATGTCGTGGGCTGGAATACCGCATACGGCACGCCATTGCCCTCGCTCCACAGGGCGAAAGTCATCCGCGCGTGGGTCGGCATCGCGCTGCGGCATAATAGCGCGTGCCCGCGCGGGGTGCCAGACGGGGGTCGCGATCCCCGTCCCGGACCGGGCGGCGACGGTCCGGAGCGTCGTGCCGACGGAGGAGCCGAACCTCCGGGATGCGAGGATACCCGAGACCGCGCGCATCGGCCGGGATCCGATCCCCTGGACGATGCGCTAGGCTCGCGCGCCATGGCCGAATCACTCGATCCCCGCCTCACCCCGGCCCGTCCGGACGTCGCCGACATCCGGTTGCGCGGCCGGGTCACGGCGGAGCGCTTCGTCGCCGCCGCCCCGCGCCGGGTCGTGGAG
>NZ_VRVD01000557.1:0-3112 GCF_008040015.1 Methylobacterium sp. WL18
GGGCAGCACGGCGCTCGGCTTCGTCGCCGGCGCGACCGGCACGGGATCCACCGCGATCGGCGCGGCGGCCTCGGCCGCCGGCAACAACAGCGTCGCGCTCGGCAACGGGGCGGCCGCCAACCAGGCGAACACCATCGCCATCGGGGCCAACGTCAAGACCACCCAGGCCAACCAGGTGGCGATCGGCAACGCCGCCAACACCTACACCCTGGCGGGCGTCGCCTCGCAGGCGAGCGCCGCGGCGCAGAGCGGGGCGACCGCCTTCGTGACCACGGACGCCAGCGGCAACCTCGCGGCCTCGGCCTACGGCCCCTCGACCATCGCGGCGCTGGGCAACCGGGTCGATTCGGTCCAGTCCCAGGTCAACAACCTGGAGGCCAAGACCGACACGATGCAGCGCTACGCGGTGCAGACCCGCAAGGAGTCGCGGCAGGGCGTCGCCATGGCGATCGCGATGGCGACCGCTCCGATGCCCTCGGCGCCGGGCAAGACCACCTGGGCCACGAACGGCGCGACCTATCGCGGCGAGTGGGCCGGCGGCGTCGCGGTGGCGCACCGGCTGCCGACCTGCTGCGTACCGATCGCGGTCACGGCCGGCGTCGCCTATGCGGGCGAGAGCAACGTTGGCGTCCGCGCCGGTCTGGCCGGCGAGTTCTGACGGCGAGACGACGCGGCGGGGCCGGAACGACGTTTCGGCCTTGCGCCCGGGAAATTCCCCGGCATAGTGTCAAGTTATGTTGACACTCGCGGTCGAGCAGTCGGGACGGCACGAGACGGATCGGCGACCGCACGCGGTCGTCGTCGGCTCCGGCTTCGGCGGGCTCGCCGCGGCCGTCCGGCTCGGGGCGCGGGGCTACCGGGTCACCGTGCTGGAACGTCTGGAGCAGCCGGGCGGCCGCGCCCGGGTCCACCGGCAGGACGGCTTCACCTTCGATGCCGGGCCGACCATCGTCACCGCGCCGCAGCTGTTCGAGGAGCTGTGGCAGCTCGCCGGCCGTCGCCTCTCCGACGACGTCGCCCTGGTGCCGATCGACCCGTTCTACCGGATCCGCTTCGCCGACGGCGAAACCTTCGAGTACAGCGGCGATCCCGAGCGGATGCGGGCGGAGGTGGCGCGGTTCGCCCCGGACGACGTGGCCGGCTACGAACGCTTCATGGCGCATAGCCGCTCGGTCTGCCGCATCGGCTTCGAGCAGCTCGGCCACGTACCGTTCGGCAGCATCGGGTCGATGCTCAAGATTGCTCCGGACCTGCTGCGCCTGTCGGGCCACCGCTCGGTCCACGACGTGGTGGCGCGCTTCGTCCGCGACGAGCGGCTGCGTACCGTGTTCAGCTTCCACCCGCTCCTGATCGGCGGCAACCCGTTCCGGGCCAGCGCGATCTACTGCCTGATCGCCGACCTCGAGCGGCGCTGGGGCGTCCACTTCGCCATGGGCGGCACCGGCAAGCTGGTCGATGGGCTGGTCCGGCTGATCCGCGGCCAGAACGGGCGGGTCCGGCTCGGCGTCGACGTCGCCCGCATCCGCGTCGAGAACGGGACCGCCACCGGGGTCGAACTCGCGGGCGGTGAGACGATCGCGGCCGACATCGTGGTCTCGAACGCCGATTCGGCGGTGACGCATGCGCGGCTGCTGCCCAAGCCCCGGCGCTGGAGCCCGGGGCGGCTGAAGCGCGCGCGCTCCTCCATGGGCCTGTTCGTCTGGTATTTCGGCACGAAGCGGCGCTACCCGGACGTCGCCCACCACACGATCCTGCTCGGTCCACGCTATCGCGGGCTGCTCTCCGACATCTTCGACCGCAAGGTGCTGGCCGAGGATGCGAGCCTCTACCTCCACCGGCCCACCGCCACGGATCCGAGCCTCGCGCCGCCCGGCTGCGATGCCTTCTACGTGCTGGCCCCGGTGCCGAACCTGGCCGGCGGCCAGGATTGGCGCGCGCTGGCGGAGCCGTATCGGCGCCGGATCGCCGAGATGCTCGAATCCAGCGTGATGCCGGGCCTGTCGGAGGCCATCGTCACCTCGAAGGTGACGACGCCCCTGGAATTCCAGGACGACTTCCAGAGCTACCGGGGATCCGGCTTCGGCCTGGAGCCGGTGCTGACGCAATCCGCGTGGTTCCGCCCGCACAACCGGTCGAGCGACGTGCGCAACCTCTACCTGGTCGGCGCCGGCACCCATCCGGGCGCCGGCCTGCCCGGCGTGCTCTCCTCTGCCCGAATCCTCGATCTTGTGGTTCCGGATGCCCGCGTTTCCGCCTGAATTCGCCGCGGCCGCCGACCGCACAGCCTGTCGGCAGGCGATCCGCGCCGGCTCGAAGAGCTTCTTTGCGGCCGGCCGGCTGCTGCCCGGCGAGGTCCGCGAGGCGGCCTACGGGCTCTACGCCTTCTGCCGGCTGTCGGACGACCTCGTCGACGAGGCTGCCGACCCGTCCGCTCGCCGCGACGCGGTGGTGCGCCTCGGCGACCGGGTCGCGCGGGCCTATGCCGGCAACCCCGCCGACGCGCCCGCCGACCGGGCGTTCTCCGAGATCGTCGGCGCCTACGCGATCCCCGAGGCGCTGCCCTACGCGCTGATCGAGGGCTTCGCCTGGGACGCCGAGGGCCGGCGCTACGCCGACATCGCGGCGCTCCATGCCTACGCGGCCCGGGTCGCGGGCTCGGTTGGGGCCATGATGGCGCTGATCATGGGCGCGCGCTCTGCCGACGCGCTCGCCCGCGCCTGCGATCTCGGCGCCGCCATGCAGCTCACCAACATCGCCCGCGATGTCGGCGAGGATGCCCGGATGGGCCGGCTCTACCTGCCCCTCGACTGGATGGTCGAGGCGGGGCTCGACCCGGACGCCTTCCTGGCCGATCCGCAGCCCGGCCCGGCGCTCGCCGGCATCGTGGCCCGGCTGCTCACGGAGGCCGACGAACTGTACCGGCGGGCCGAGGCCGGCATCGCGGCGCTGCCGTCCCCCTGTCGCCCCGCGATCCGCTCCGCCGCCCTGATCTATTCCGAGATCGGCCGGGTCGTAGCGCTGCAGGACTATGATTCCGTCCGCACCCGGGCCCGGGTCGGGACGGCGCGCAAGCTCGCCCTGATCGCCCGCGCCCTGCGCTCCGGTCCGGCGA
>NZ_VRVD01000558.1:0-3109 GCF_008040015.1 Methylobacterium sp. WL18
CTCCACCTCGTCGCCGACTGGGCCGGCCCGGCCGCGGCGCTGGCGGCGGCCCGGAACCTGGTCGTCTACATGCGGCGCGGGCCCGACGACCCGCAGCTCTCGCCCTGGCTCGAAGGCCGCAGCCATCTGCATCCGCTGGTGCACCGCGCCCAGGACGCGATCGCGGCCGAGCCCGGCCGGGACTGGTCCCCCGAGATCTTGGGCCGCCTCGCCGGGGCGAGCCCGCGCAACCTCGCCCGGCTGTTCCGGCTCCACGCCGGCATGACCGTGACAGATGCCGTGAACCACGCCCGGATCGCGCTGGCCCGGGACCTGATCGCCCAGACCGACCTCGCCCTGGAGCAGGTCGCCGACCGCGCGGGCTTCGGCTCCGCCCGCCACATGCGTCGCGTCTGGCGCCTCTTCCACGAAGCCGCCCCCTCGACACTCCGAACCCAAGTCCCGGTTTCGAAAGGTCCGTGACCTTTCTTGGGTCCAGGGCAGAGCCCTGGTCTCTCAGGGGCTCCGCCCCCGAACCCCTGCCAAAGGGCTGAGCCCTTTGGGAACCCATGACGTGCGCACTCTGGACCCCGCCGGACGGCTGTGCCCTCCTCGCGTCGTTCGAATCGGCGCGGACGATGCATCCGCCCGTCCCGACAGGCGCCCGCGGGCGCGGAGGAGAGCGCACCATGCCCGAATACGACCTCGCCATCCGGGGCGGCACGGTGGTCACGGCGAGCGACACGGTGCGGGCGGATGTCGGCGTGCGCGGCGGGCGGATCGTGGCTGTGGCCGAGGGCATCGCCGACGCCGCCCGGGTGATCGACGCCTCCGGCTTGCTGGTCCTGCCCGGCGGCATCGACAGCCATGTCCACATCGCCCAGGACCCCGGCCCCGGCATCGTCATGGCGGACGACTTCGCCAGCGCCACCCGGGCGGCGGCGGCCGGGGGCAACACCTGCGTGATGCCGTTCGCAGTCCAGCCCCGGGGCGGCTCGCTGCGCGGCGCGGTCGACGCCTATCGCGCTAAGGCCGAAGGCCAGTGCCACGTCGACGTGGCGATCCACATGATCGTCTCGGACCCGAGCGAGGCAGTGCTCGGCCAGGAGCTGCCGGCCCTGGTCGCCGACGGCTACACCTCGTTCAAGGTGTTCATGACCTACGACGACCTGGTCCTGAACGACCGCCAGCTGCTGGACGTGTTCCACGTCGCGCGGCGGCAGGGCGCCCGGGTGATGGTCCACGCCGAGGGCTACGACGCGATCCGCTATCTCAGCGACCGGCTGGAGCGGGCGGGCGAGACCAAGCCTTACGGCCACGCCCTGTCCCGGCCCGAGGTGGTCGAGCGCGAGGCGGCGCACCGGGCGATCAGCCATGCCGAGCTGATCGACCTGCCGATCGTCATCGTCCACGTCTCCGGCCGCGAGGCCACCGAGCAGATTGCGTGGGCGCAAGCGCGCGGCCTGAAGATCCGGGCCGAGACCTGCCCGCAATACCTGACCCTGACGGCCGAGCACATGAAGGGGCTCGGGCTCGACGACCCGATGGCGGGCGCGAAATACGTCTGCTCGCCGCCGCCCCGGGACGAGGCCAGCCAGGAGGCGGTCTGGTCCGGCATCCAGCGCGGGATCTTCGACGTGGTCTCCTCGGACCACTCGCCGTTCCGCTACGACGACCCGCAGGGCAAGCTGAACCCGCGCGGCAAATCCTCGTTCCGCTGGATCCCGAACGGCATCCCGGGGGTCGAGACAAGGCTGCCGGTGTTCTTCTCCGAAGGCGTCTCGAAGGGGCGGATCAGCCTCAACCAGTTCGCAGCGCTCACCGCGACCAACCACGCCAAGCTCTACGGCCTGTATCCGCGAAAAGGCTCGATCGCCCCGGGCTTCGACGCCGACCTGACCCTGTGGGACCCGAACAAGCGCGAGACGATCCGCCAGGACATCCTCCACCACGGCTCCGACTACACCCCCTGGGAGGGCTTTGCGGTCACCGGCTGGCCGGTGATGACCATCGCGGGCGGGCAGGTGATCGCCGAGGACGGCAAGGTCCTGTCCGAGCCGGGCCGCGGCCGGGTGCTCGACCGGGCGGTCGATCCGGCGGAGCGGCGGGGCGCCTGACGGCCCCTGGCCCGGCCCTTGCTCCCCGGTTCGAGGCTGGGGGTGACCAGGCTGGATCAAGGCCGCGGACATATCCTCGGCCGGATCGGGCATTGGTCCCCTCTCCCGCACGGGAGAGGGGGCACGTCGCGGGCTTCGCGCGCGAAGGTGCCTCAACCATGTGCCGCCTGTAGCCGCAGCCGGGGGAGCCTCGCATGAATGTCGAGCTGATCGGCCTGACCAAGCGCTACGGCGCGGCGACCGCGGTCGACGCCATCGACCTGAAGGTGCCGTCCGGGGCCTATTGCTGCCTGCTCGGGCCCTCCGGCTGCGGCAAGACCACGACGCTGCGGATGATCGGCGGCCATGAGCGGGCCAGCGCCGGCGACGTGGTGATCGGCCCGAAGGCTGTGGGCGACGCGACGCCGGCCGAGCGCGGCACCGCCATGATGTTCCAGAGCTACGCCCTGTTCCCGCATCTCGACGCGCGGGACAACGTCGCCTTCAGCCTGCGGATGCGCGGCGTCGGCAAGGCCGAGCGCCGGGCCAAGGCGATGGCGATGCTCGACCTCGTGCAGATGGGCCACCTCGCCGGCCGCCTGCCGGCCCAGCTCTCGGGCGGGCAGCAGCAGCGCGTGGCGCTCGCCCGCGCGCTCGTCACCGGCCCGAAGGTGCTGCTCTTGGACGAGCCGCTCTCGGCGCTCGACCCGTTCCTGCGGGTGCGGATGCGGGTCGAGCTGAAGCGGATCCAGACCGAGCTCGGCCTCACCTTCATCCACGTCACCCACAGCCAGGAGGAGGCGATGGCGCTCTCCGACCTCGTGGTGGTGATGAATGCCGGCCGGATCGAGCAGGCCGCCGACCCGCGCACCGTGTTCGAGCGGCCGGCCACCGCCTTCGTGGCCCGGTTCATCGGCGGCCACAACGTGATCCGCCTGCCCGACGGGATGATCGCGGTGCGGGCCGACCGGATGCGGCTGGGCGCCGAGGCCGGCCCGGAGGCGCTGCCGGCCCGGGTGGTCGCGGTCGAGTAC
>NZ_VRVD01000559.1:0-3109 GCF_008040015.1 Methylobacterium sp. WL18
CACCAGCGCCGCGTCCCCGGCGCCGTCGGGCCGCCAATCCCCGGCGCAGTCTCAGGCCCCCGCCGAGACCGGCCGGATCGCGCTGGACACGATCTCCACCGACATCGCCCGGATGATCGAGCACCGGACCGTGGTGGACCTGTGGGAGCGCTATCGCCGGGGTGAGCCGAACCTGTTCGACCCGCGCATCTACACGCCGCAGGGCCGGACCACCTTCGCGGAGATCCAGCGCCGCTACCGCGCCGATGCGGAGTTCCGCCGCAGCGTCGACCGGTACGTGGGTGAGTTCGAGCGGCTGCTGGGCGACGTGGTCAAGAACGACAGCGACGCCAAGCGGACCGACGCCTACCTCACCTCGGAGACCGGCAAGGTCTACACGATGCTGGCCCATGCCAGCGGGCGCTTCGACGGGGCGTAGGACGACGGCCGGCGCGGGTGCATCACGTACCCGCGCCGCCGGTACGCGGCCTCAGAGAAGGCCCAGACCGACCAGCTCGCGGCGCAGGGCCTCGGGCATCTCGGCGAGGTCGCCCGATTGCCCGGCGCCCAGGTCGGCCGGTGCGTCTCGGGCCGTGAGGTAGCGCCAGCCCTGGAACGGTCGGCAGGGGCGGGGCGACACCGGAACGAGGCGCGGGTCGAAGACGAGCCGGCAGCGCGGGATGCCGTCCTCTCCGGTCAGCTTCTCGATCGCGGTGATCGCCTGCCGACAGGACAGGGTCCCGCGGATCACCCAGTAGATCGAGCCCTTGCCGGCGATCTCGCGATGGCGCTTGGGCAGGGTGCGGGTGACGTGGAACGGGTCGGCCGGCCGACCCTCGCGCAAAGCCTCGGCCCGGTACCGCTCCTGACGGGCTTCGAGGTCGGCGATGGAGGCGGGTCCGACGCAGAGCTTGATCAGGTTCAGGGCCACGGAAGCGTTTCGTCTGACGGCCCTCGGCGGGCGGGGCCCCCTGATAGCAGGCTCCGGGCGCGTCCGCGCCGTCAGGCGAACAGGGCGAGCCGCTGCTCCGGCGGCAGCGCGTCGATCGCCGCGAAGCTCAAGGCCGGCAAGCCCGGTTCCAAGGCGGGTGCGGCCGCGAACTCGGCCCCATCCGCGTTGGGGCTGGGCTCGGCGTGTATGGCATCCATGCCTACGAACGCGTTTTCCGCCGCGAGATCCTCGATCGTCGCGTTTTCCGCCTCGTCCGAGACGGGCAGGAACACGATGTCCTCGTGCAGCGGCGGGCTTCCCGGGCGGGCGACGAGCGCCGCCGCGGTCACGGCCGGGACCTCCATGGCGATGTAGCGGTCGATGTCGCTCTGGCAGAGGTCGAGCGGTGGCGCGTCCGGCAGGGCCCCGGCCGCCGGGTTGACCGGCATCGGCGGGATCCGCTCGGCGTCGGTGCCCCAGATCGCGATCATCGACGCGAGCCGGTCCTCGAGGTAGCGCAATGTATAGACGATCCGGGCGGTGCGCTGGGCGGTGAGATCCTGAAACGAGCAGGCCGTGTAGATCGCGGTCGCGTGCCGATCCAGCGCGTCGCAGGTCGGGGCGTCGGCGCCCCGCTCGCGCAGGGTCCAGGCCGCCTCCTGGATCGCTTCGGCCGAGCCGAGGATGTCGGAGGTCGCCTGCTCGGTCTCGCGGACGATGGCGTCCAGCGCCAGGGAGGCCTGCGTCAGGCGGGTCTGCTCGTTGTCGCGCGCGCTGATCGCGGCGATCTCGGCCTTGGTCTGGCTGATCGCCGCGGCCATCTCGACGAGGTTGCCGTGCAGCTGACCGAAGGCTTGGTTGTCCCGCTCGGCCGTCACCACGTGCTCGAGCCGGCTCATGGCGCCGAGCAGCATCTCGGTCTCGGCGGCCCGGTTGCGCCGGGCATACTCGGCCAGAAACCAGCGCCCGCGCTCGCTGAGGCAGATCGTCGCCTCGATCGCCTCGTACTCGGCGAGGGCGCCTGCGGGGGCTGAACCGGACATGGGATCCCTCCGAACCCGAAAGGACGGCACGGCGACGAGCGGCGCGCGGTGCGAACCGGGAGACGGCAAATTGACAGGGAGGGTTTAACGGGCGCTTACGGCGTTCGCACCCGGGACCCGGGACGTCCCCGAACCCGCTTCCCTTCCTCCGGGACCTCTTATCCTTGCCTCGTCCGTCCGGCCCGGCGCGCCTGTCGCTGCTGTACGCCGTCGTCTTCACCGAGATCGGCATCGCGATGCCGTTCATGCCGCTCTGGCTCGACGGCCTCGGCCTCGATGCCGGGGTGATCGGCGTGCTGCTCGCCCTGCCGATCGCCACGCGGATCGTCGCGACGGCGCCGCTGATGAGCCTGCTCGACCGCGGGCTGGGTCCGCGGCGGCTGATCATGATCGGCAGCCTCGCCCTCAGCCTGACCTACGCGCTGATGCCCGGCGCCGCCGGGCTCGGCTGGCCCGCGCTCGCGTCGCTCATCGTCCTCAACGCCGTGGCCGGCGCGCCGCTGGTGCCGTGCATCGACTACCTGACTCTGGCGGCCGTGCGCCGCGACGCCCGCCTGGTCTACGCCCGGATCCGGATGGCGGGCTCCATCGCGTTCCTGCTGGCCAACCTCGCGGGCGGCCTGATGCTCTCCGCGCTCGGCGGCCAGCTCGCGGTGCCGCTGCTGCTCACCGGCCTCGCCCTGGCGGCGGGGTTCGTGGCCTGGCGCAGCCGCTCGGTGGTGGCCCTGCCGCAGGTCCCGTCCGGGACCGTGCGGCCGCGCCTGCCGCTCAGGCTGTGGCTCTGCATCGGCGCCGCGGCGGCGATCCAGGCGAGCCACGGGGCGATCTACGGGTTCGGCAGCATCTACTGGACCAGCCAGGGGATCGCACCGGCCTGGGTCGGCTCGCTCTGGGCGACCGGCGTGCTGGCCGAGATCGCGCTGTTTGCCGGCATCACCGCCCTCCCCGCCGCCTGGCGCAGCCCGGTGCGGCTGCTGGCTCTGGGCGCCGCGGCGGCGATCCTGCGCGCGGTCGGCATGTATCTTCTGGGCGACCACCTGGCCGCCCTGGTACCGCTCCAGGGCCTGCACGGCCTGACCTTCGGGGCGACGCAGCTCGGCGCGATGGCGGCGGTGTCGGCCTACGCCCCCGAGGGCGCGCGGGGCCGGGCGCAGGG
>NZ_VRVD01000055.1:0-16021 GCF_008040015.1 Methylobacterium sp. WL18
GCTCTGGCGCGAGGGGCGGGGGCCCAGGGGGCCGCCGCGACCGAGGGGCATTTCGCAGACCGGATCGAGGGGCGCACCGCGGACACCGGAGGCCCGCCGGCCGCCGCTCTGCGCGCCAGAGCGGTCCGGCGCCTGGGTGCGGTCAGCCTCGGCGAGCGGCCGCTGACTGTCCCGGCCGAGATCGCGTCCGCCGAGATTCTCGCCCGCGGCCTTGTCGGCCTCGGACTCGACCGCCTGCCCTGGACGCCGGCCCTGTCGCAATGGCGGGCCCGGGTGCAGTTCCTACATGCCGCCGAGGGCGATACGACGTGGCCGGATCTCTCCGACGCCGCCCTCGGGGCGAGTGCCGCAGCTTGGCTGGCGCCGGCGCTCGTCGGACGCAATTCCCTCGCGGCGATCACCCCGGACGACCTCGGCGGCGCCCTCCAGGGCCTGCTGCCCTGGCAACTTCGCAGCCGCCTGGATTCGGAGGCGCCGACCCATGTCGAGGTGCCGACCGGCTCGCGCATCCCGATCGACTACACCGAGGCCGAGCCTGTGCTGGCGGTCCGGGTGCAGGAATTGTTCGGCCTGGACCGCCATCCCACCGCGGGCGGCCGGCCCCTCGTGCTGCACCTGTTGTCGCCGGCACATCGCCCGATTCAGATCACCCGGGATCTGCCGGGCTTCTGGCGCGGTTCCTGGGCGGCGGTGCGCGCTGAGATGCGCGGGCGCTACCTGCGCCATCCCTGGCCGGAAGACCCGCTGGCCGAGGCGCCGACCCGGCGCGCCAAGCCCCGCGGCACGTGAGCTTCGGCAAGCCCGATGCCCGTCAACGACGAGATGGACGAGACCCGATGGCGATTGACCCGACACCCATCGATCCTGCATCCGAGGGCTGGGCGTTGGTGGAGGATGCGGGCTTCATCGCCCACGTCGGCCCCCTCCATATCCGCGCCGCGGACGGCGCCTACGCGTTCCGTGCGGAGCAGAAGCATGCCAACCTGATCGGCGTGGTCCATGGCGGCATGCTGATGAGCTTTGCCGACCGCGCCCTGGGCGAGACAGCGATGCGGGCCGCCGACGGCGCCAACTGCGTCACGATCCAGCTCGAGATGAAGTTCGTCGATGTCGGCCGCCTCGGCGACTGGCTCACCGTGCATCCCGGGGTGGTGAAACGCACCGGCTCCCTGGTGTTCATGCGCGGAGAGGTTCGCCAGGGCACGCGCCTCGTGGCGACAGCGGACGGCGTTTGGAAGATCCTGCGACGCAAGCCCGGTTGATCGAACCACGGTCCCAGTCATACTGCCGAGATCGGCAAGAGTTAGATCGACGATCGGTCGGCGTACGGGGAGGATTGCCATGTCACAACCGCAGAATGACGCGGCCGGAACTGGGCTCGCGCTGCCGTCCCGTCGCGCGATGCTCGTCGGTGCTGGCGCGGTCCTGGCCTCGACCACGGCGGCTCTCGGCCAGCCGGAGCCGCCCAGTACCGTGACCAACCCGCCCCGCGACTTTCGTCCCAGTGCAGCCCCGACCACCTATTTCAACGATCCCGACGTCATCACGGTCGATCCGGCCTTCGGCCCCTACGTGGTCCCCAACAGCGCCATCCGCCGTCTCTGGACCGGCGCACTCTGGGCGGAGGGGCCAGCCTGGAACAGCCTCGGCCGCTTCCTGATCTGGAGCGACATCCCGAACGACCGCCAGATGCGTTGGCTCGAGGAGGACGGGCATGTGGGCGTCTTCCGCAGCCGCAGCAACAACTCGAACGGCAACACCTTCGATCGCCAGGGCCGCCAGATCTCCTGCGAGCACGTCACCCGGCGGGTGGTACGCTATGAGCTCGACGGCTCGGCCACGATCCTGGCCGACCGCTTCGACGGCAAGCCGTTCAATTCACCCAACGACGTCGAGCAGCACGCCGACGGATCGTACTGGTTCACGGATCCGCCCTATGGCGGTCTCCTGTACGAGGGGATGCCGGACGAGGCGGGCGGCCCCTCGAACCCGCAGGGCCGGATCAATCCACGGCTCGGCCAGGCGGCCGGGATCGCCGTCGGCAAGCGCGCGCTCCCCAACGCGCTCTACCGCATCGACCCGACCGGCCGGATCGACCAGGTCCTGACGGACGCGCAGGTGCCGAATCCGAACGGGCTGTGCTTCTCGCCCGACCACAAGACGCTCTACCTGTCCTCCACCGGGAAAGGCCCCGGCGATACCGGAGCCGGCGGCAAGGGTGAGATCTACGCCTTCGATGTCGGAGACGGCCCCAAGCTGTCGAACCAGCGGCTGTTCTCGGATTGCGTCGTGGACGGCGTGAAGTGCGGACCGGACGGCATGCGGGCCGATGTCGACGGCAACCTCTGGGTCGCGAGCAACGCGGGCCGGGCGGTCGGCTACAACGGTGTCACGGTGTGGTCGCCGCAGGGCAAGCTGATCGGCCGCATCCGCCTGCCCGAGGTCTGCGGCAACCTCACCTTCGGCGGCCCGAAGCGGAACCGCCTGTTCATGACCGCGAGCCAGTCGCTCTACGCGGTCTATGTGAACACGCAGGGGGCGGGGCCGGCCTGAATGCGTGGAAGGGCCAACACAACGCAGACGCGGAATCGATTGAAGCCGGATTTCCCATTCGCCACCTGATCCTGAAGCCCGCGCTCCGGTGGGCGTCGGGACGCGGACGCGGAATCAACAGCCCTAGGCCCAATGGGTCCTCGCGCTCGCCCGAACGACGAAGGCGACGGACGGCGGCGAAAGGCGGAAAAGCAACCGTGGTTGCCAGGCCCCCAAGGCGCTATCTGTAACCGGCATGAGTGAGGAACCCGCCCCCGACCCGACCTTGAGCCGCCTCGGCGCCGCCTTGGGCGACCTGCCTAAGCGTGGGCTACCGCCGGTCGAGACATGGAACCCGCCCTATTGCGGCCCCATCGATATCCGCATCGCCGCGGACGGCACCTGGCATCACAACGGCTCGCCGATCCGCCGGGAGAAGATGGTGAAGCTGTTCGCCTCCATCCTGCGGCGCGAGCCGGATGGGCGGACGGTGCTGGTCACCCCCGTGGAGAGCGTCGGCATCACCGTGGACGACGCCGCCTTCGTAGCCGTCGAGATGGCGGTGGACAGTAGCGGGCAGGACCGGCGGATCTCGTTCCGGACCAATGTCGACGATCTCGTGAGCGTCGACTCCGAGCATGCCCTGCGCTTCGAGCAGGACGCGGATGGGGCTCTGAAGCCCTATCTTCATGTCCGGCGCGGACTCTCGGCCCTGGTGACCCGCGCGCTCACCTACGATCTGGTAGACCTCGCCGAGGAGCGCGTGATCGACGGGCAGCCGTGGCTCGGCCTCTGGGCCGGCGGCACCTTCCACACGATCGCCCCGGCCGAGGCCGCGTGAGCGACCCGCTCGCCGAATTCCTCGCTCGCGCCGCGTCCCACCTATCCCCGGACCCACCGGGCCCGGACGATCCGACCTCGAATCCCCGGGGAGACCATAGTCTCGACCCGGACGGGAGCGCGGTGATCCCGCCGCCGCCGCACCGGCGGGCCGCAGTGCTGGTGCCGGTGGTGTTCCGGAGGGACGGCCTGAGGCTGGTCCTGACCCAGCGGGCGGCCAACCTGCGTGACCATTCTGGGCAGGTCGCGCTGCCCGGCGGCAAGATCGACCCGGCCGATCCCGGACCCGCGGACGCCGCCCTGCGGGAGGCCCACGAGGAGATCGGGCTCGCGCCCGAATCAGTCCGCCTGCTCGGCTATCTCGACCCCTACCTGTCGGGCACCGGGTTCCTCGTCACGCCGGTGATCGGCGTGGTTCCGACCGACGCCGCCTTCACGCCGAACCCCACCGAGGTCGCGGACGTGTTCGAGGTGCCGTTGCCGGTGCTGATGGACCGCGACCGGTACGTTCTGCAGGCGCGGGTCTGGCAGGGACGCACCCGCCGGTACTATGCCCTGACCTTCGAGGACCGGCTGATCTGGGGCGTCACCGCCGGGATCCTGAACAACCTCCGGGAGCGCCTCTACCCGGAAACCGGCCCACACCCTGCGGGATAAGGCTACCGACCATCATGCTGCGCCGCCTCATCGAAGAGTTCGGCCTCTTCCTCATCCCGTTCGTGCTGTTCATGGCCTATCTGGTGCTCGTGGGCCGCAATCCGCTGCGCCGGGTGCACTGGGACCCACACCTCGTCCGCCTGGTGCTCGCCGGCCTCGCCATCGTCATCGGGACGCTGGTCTACGAGGGCCTGTTCTCGGAGCGCAGGGCCGGCGGCTACGTGCCGACCCATATGGAGAACGGCCGCCTCGTGCCGGGCGGCTTCAAGTGAGCCAGGCCGCCCTCGACCACGGTGCGCTCGCGGCCCTGCTGGGCCAGCCGGGCGTGCGGCGGGCACTCACGGCCCTCGATGTGCCGCACGCCGAGACGCGTTTGGTCGGCGGCTGCGTGCGCGACGCGCTGCTGGGCAGCCCGTCCGCCGACATCGACCTCGCGACCACGCTGCTGCCGGACGCCGTGATGGACGCCGCCCGGAAGGCGCAAGGCCTCAAGGCCGTGCCCACCGGGATCGAGCACGGCACGATCACCCTGGTCACCGAGGACGGCCCCATCGAGGTGACGACCCTGCGCGAGGATGTCGAGACCGATGGCCGCCACGCGGTGGTGCGGTTCGGTGGCGATTTCGCCCGGGATGCCGAGCGGCGCGACTTCACCGTCAACGCGCTCTCCCTGGGAGCCGACGGGCGCCTGCACGATACGGTCGGCGGTCTCGCCGACCTGGAGGCCGGGCGGGTGCGCTTCATCGGCGATCCCGGGACCCGGATCCGCGAGGATGCCCTACGGATCCTGCGCTTCTTCCGCTTCCACGCTCGGTTCGGCGCGGGCCCGCCCGATGATGCCGCGCTCGCCGCCTGCGTGGCCGCCCGGGACGCCCTCGACCGGCTGTCCCGCGAGCGGGTCCGGACCGAGTTCCTGAAGCTGCTGGATGCCCGCGGCGGCACCCAAATGGTCGCGATCCTGAGCGCCACCGGGCTGCTGCAACGGATCACCGGCGGTGTCGCCGAGCTCGGGCGTCTGAATCGGGCGGTTGCCGCAGCGCTCTCGCCGGTGATGCGTCTCGCGGCCCTCTCGGTCGGCGGGCGGCACGATGCGGACCGGTTGCGCGACCGGCTGCGCCTGTCGAAACAGGAGCACGCGCTGCTCAGCGGCTATGCAGACGCGCTGGCGGACCTTCACGGTCGCGCCGACATCGATCCGCTCACGGCTCGGGCGCTCGTGGCCGAGCACGGGCTGCCGCTCCTGCGGGAAGCGCTGACGATCATGACGGGCGAGCCTCGGCCCGTCCTGAAGGATCAGGCGCGGCAAGCGCTGGACGCGATGAGCGAGGCGGGTGGTGCGCCGCACTTCCCGCTCGCGGGGGCGGATCTCGTGGTGGCGGGCCTCTCGGCCGGTCCGGCCATCGGCCGCGGATTGGCCGCGGCCCGGGCGCTCTGGCTGGAGCGCGGCTGCCCGACAGATGCTGCGGCGCGGGCCGAACTGCTGGAGCGCGCGCTGGCGAGCGCCCGCACGTCCTCTCTCAGAGCTTGAGGAGCGCCTTGGTCTCCTGAAGCTGGACGATCTGGCCGTTCAGCTCCTCGCGCTTCTGCAGATCCTCGGTGGCATCGCGCTGCAGCTCGGCCGCCTCGATATCCCGGTCGAGGGAGTCGTGGGTCAGCTCCTCGATCGGCGCGGCGCGCTCGGCGAGCACCGTCACAGCGGTCGGGCCGATATCGGCGAAGCCGCCGCGGACGTAGATTCGCTTGCCGCTGCCCTGGCTCTCGGTGATCACGATGACGCCGACCCGCAGGGAGGTCAGGACCGGGGCGTGGCCCGGCATCACGGTCATCTCGCCCTCGGTGCCGGGCAGCTGAACGGCCGTCACCTCGCCGGAATACAGCGTCCGCTCGGGGCCGACGAAATCGAAGTGGAAGGTGGCCATCTCAGGACGATCCCGGAACCGCAACACGCTCTTCGCCCCATCGTGTGGCGAAGGTGGAGGTGGGGTGGTTCGGACGGCACCGGCGAGCCTCGCCACGGCCATCCCACCCCGGCCCCTCCCCACGAGGGGGAGGGGATGGGGGCCTTACGCGGCCTTCAGCTTCTTGGCCTTCTCCTGGGCCTGCTCGATCGTGCCGACCATGTAGAAGGCGGCCTCCGGCAGGTCGTCGTAGTCGCCGTTCACCAGGCCCTTGAAGCCCTTGATGGTGTCTTCCAGCTGCACCTGCACGCCCGGCGAACCGGTGAACACCTCGGCCACCGAGAAGGGCTGCGAGAAGAAGCGCTCGATCTTGCGGGCGCGGGCGACGGTGAGCTTATCCTCCTCGGACAGCTCGTCCATGCCCAGGATCGCGATGATGTCCTGGAGGGCCTTGTAGCGCTGCAGGGTCTGCTGCACCCGGCGGGCGACGTCGTAGTGCTCCTCGCCGAGGATGGCCGGCGACAGCATGCGCGAGGTCGAGTCGAGCGGATCCACGGCCGGGTAGATGCCCTTCTCAGCGATCGAGCGCGAGAGCACCGTGGTGGCGTCAAGGTGCGCGAACGAGGCGGCGGGCGCCGGGTCGGTCAGATCGTCGGCCGGCACGTAGATCGCCTGAACCGAGGTGATCGAACCCTTGTTGGTGGTGGTGATGCGCTCCTGCAGCGCGCCCATATCCGTGGCGAGCGTCGGCTGATAGCCCACGGCCGACGGGATGCGGCCCAGAAGCGCCGACACCTCGGAACCGGCCTGCGTGAAGCGGAAGATGTTGTCCACGAAGAACAGCACGTCCTGGCCCTCGTCGCGGAACTGCTCCGCGATGGTCAGGCCGGTAAGCGCGACGCGCGAGCGGGCGCCGGGCGACTCGTTCATCTGGCCGTAGACCAGGGCGCACTTCGAGCCAGCGGCCGAGCCGCCATTCTCCTTCGGGTCCAGGTTCACCTTGGACTCGATCATCTCGTGGTAAAGGTCGTTGCCCTCACGGGTGCGCTCGCCGACGCCGGCAAACACCGAATAACCCGAGTGCACTTTGGCGATGTTGTTGATCAGTTCCATGATCAGCACGGTCTTGCCGACGCCGGCGCCGCCGAACAGGCCGATCTTTCCGCCCTTCGCGTAAGGGGCGAGCAGGTCGACCACCTTGATGCCGGTCACGAGGATCTGCGCCTCGGTCGACTGGTCGGCGTAGGACGGGGCCGGCTGGTGGATGGCGCGGTATGTGTCACACACCACCGGGCCGGCCTCGTCGATCGGCTCGCCGATGACGTTCATGATCCGGCCCAGCGTGTTCATGCCCACCGGCACCTTGATTGGCTCGCCGGTATCCGTGCACTCTTGGCCGCGAGTCAGCCCCTCGGACGTGTCCATGGCGACGCAGCGGACGGTGCTCTCACCAAGCTGCTGGGCGACCTCGAGAACGAGACGGGCGCCGTTGTTCTTGGTCTCCAGGGCGTTCAGGATCTCCGGCAGGTGGCCGTCGCTGAACTGCACGTCGACCACGGGGCCGATGACCTGGATGATCTTGCCGACCTTGTTGGAGCCGGCGCCGGGGATTGCGGTGTTCGCCATTGTAAACCTACCCTTCAAGCTGTGCGTTCAGGTCGCGGTGCCTCAGAGAGCTTCCGCGCCCGAGATGATCTCGATGAGTTCTTTGGTGATCATGGCCTGACGCGTACGGTTGTAGATCAGCGTCTGCTTCTTGATCATTTCGCCGGCGTTGCGGGTGGCCGAGTCCATGGCGCTCATGCGCGCCCCCTGCTCGGACGCGGCGTTCTCCAAGAGCGCCCGATAGACCTGCACGGTGAGGTTCTTCGGCAGGAGCGTCTCCAGGATCGCCTCCTCGGACGGCTCGAATTCCAGCGCGGCATTGCCGATGCCGGCCTTCGCAGTGGTGTCGACCGCCGGCAGCTCAGCCGGGATAAGCCGCTGCGCGGTCGGGATCTGCGAGATCACCGACCGGAACTCGGAGTAGAACAGGGTCGCGACGTCGAACTCGCCGGCCTCGAAGCGCGTCAGGATCTTGTTGGCGATCCCGGCGGCGAACTCGTAGTCCACCGGGCGGTTGCCGCGGATATCCATGCTCTCGACGATCTGGTCGCGATACAGGCGCCGCAGCTGGTCGTTGCCCTTCTTGCCGACCGTCATGATCTTGACCGTCTTGCCGGCGGCGGTGAGCTTCACGATGTGTTCCCGGACCGCCAGGCGGACGATCGAGGAGTTGAACGCCCCGCACAGGCCGCGGTCGCCGGTGCAGACGACCAGCAGGTGGGTCTGATCGGCGCCGGTGCCGGAGAGCAGCTTCGGGGCGCCCACGCCGCCGACGAGGTTGCCCGCGAGGTTGCCGAGCACTTGAGCCATCTTCTCCGCGAAGGGACGGCCGGCCTCGGCGGCCAGCTGCGCCCGGCGCAGCTTGGCGGCGGCGACCATCTGCATGGCCTTGGTGATCTTCTGCGTCGCCTTCACCGAGGTGATGCGGTTGCGCAGGTCCTTCAAACTCGCCATCGGGCCGCGTCCAGATCCGTTCCAGGGCCTCTCCTCCCCCATGTGGGGAGGAGCCGAAGGTGGGGGTGGTGCCGGGTCAAGGGCCCGAAAGTGCGGTCAGCACCGGCGTCCAACCCCAGCCCTCCCCACCGCAGGCGGGGAGGTCGCAAGGTTCGTGTCGGATCAGGCGCCGATCGACTTCGCCACGCCCTCGACCACGCTCTTCAGCTTGCCGGCGCTCTCGTCCGACAGGTCCTTCGAGGTGGCGATGGCGCCGAGCAGATCCTGGTGCTTCGTGCGCAGCGTGCTGAGCAGGCTGTCCTCGAAGGCGCGGATCTTGTTCACCGGCAGCTTGTCCAGGTAGCCGTTCACGCCGGCGTAGATCACAGCGACCTGCTCTTCCATCTTCAGCGGCGAGAACTGCGGCTGCTTCAGGAGCTCGGTGAGCCGCGAGCCGCGGTTCAGGAGCTGCTGGGTCGAGGCGTCGAGGTCGGAGCCGAACTGCGCGAAGGCCGCCATCTCGCGGTACTGCGCTAGCTCGCCCTTGATCTTGCCGGCGACCTTCTTCATCGCCTTGGTCTGGGCCGAGGAGCCCACCCGCGACACCGAGAGGCCGACGTTCACCGCCGGGCGGATGCCCTGGTAGAACAGGTCGGTCTCGAGGAAGATCTGGCCGTCGGTGATCGAGATCACGTTGGTCGGGATGTAGGCCGAGACGTCGTTGGCCTGGGTCTCGATGACCGGCAGCGCGGTCAGCGAGCCGTTGCCGGCGGCGTCGCCCATCTTGGCGGCGCGCTCGAGCAGGCGGCTGTGGAGGTAGAACACGTCGCCCGGATACGCCTCGCGGCCCGGCGGACGGCGCAGCAGCAGCGACATCTGCCGGTAGGCCACGGCCTGCTTGGACAGATCGTCATACACGATCACGGCGTGCATGCCGTTGTCGCGGAAATACTCGCCCATGGCGCAGCCGGCGAACGGCGCGATGAACTGCATCGGCGCGGCGTCCGAGGCGGTGGCGGCGATGACGATCGAGTATTCCAGGGCGCCCTGGTCCTCGAGCACCTTCACGAACTGGGCGACCGTCGAGCGCTTCTGCCCGATGGCGACGTAGATGCAGAAGAGCTTGGCCTTCTCGTCACCGCCGGCGGCGTGGCCGGGCTTCTGGTTCAGGATGGTGTCGAGGGCGATGGCGGTCTTGCCGGTCTGGCGATCGCCGATGATCAGCTCGCGCTGGCCGCGGCCGACCGGGATGAGGGCGTCGATCGCCTTCAGGCCCGTGGCCATCGGCTCGTGCACCGACTTGCGCGGGATGATGCCCGGCGCCTTCACGTCGACGCGGCGCCGTTCGGTCGACTCGATCGGGCCCTTGCCGTCGATCGGGTTGCCGAGGCCGTCGACCACGCGGCCGAGCAGGCCCTTGCCGACCGGCACGTCCACGATGGCGCCGGTGCGCTTGACGGTCTGGCCTTCCTTGATCTCACGGTCGGAGCCGAAGATCACGATGCCGACGTTGTCCTGCTCGAGGTTGAGCGCCATGCCGCGCACACCCGACTCGAACTCGACCATTTCACCGGCCTGGACGTTGTCGAGACCGTAGGCACGGGCGATGCCGTCACCGACGGACAGGACCTGCCCAACCTCGGAAACCTCGGCCTCTTCGCCGAAGTTCTTGATCTGGTCCTTCAGGATCGCGGAGATCTCGGCGGCGCGGATGTCCATACTCGGCCTCTGTCGCTAAATCGTCAGTGCATGTTCGGATCGGATGGGGGCGCGCTTACCGCGCGGCCCGCATCGCGAGGCGGATACCGTTGAGCTTGGTCTTCAGGGACGCGTCGATCATGCGCGAGCCCATCCGGACGACGAGGCCGCCGATCAGGCTCGGATCGATGACCAGATCGACGTCCACATCGGACTTGGCGATGTCGCGCAGGGACGCCTTGATCTCCTCGATCAGCGCGTCGGACGGCCGTTCGGCCACCCGCACCTCGGCGCGCACGACGCCCTTCGAGTCCTGGACCAGCGACCGGAAGGCGCGGATCATGCCCGGCAGGGCGAAGAGGCGCCGGTTCGAGGCCGCAAGCCGGATGAAGTTGCCGGCCAGTCCGCCGATCCCGGCGCGGTCGAGGACGGCCCCGATGGCGGCGACCTGCTCGCTGGGGGTGAAGGCCGGGCTGCGGACGAGGCGGCGCAGGTCCGCGCTCTCCTTCAGCAGGGCATCGAATTGATTGAGTGCTTCGGCGACTGCGTCGACCTGGCGCTCGTCACGCGCGAGCTCGAAGAGGGCGGAAGCGTACCGGCCCGCCACGCCTGCGACCAGGGGACCAGCCTCGGAACCGTTCTGCGCCACCCGTCGCTCTCTTCTCTGTTGCCCGCCCGATCCGCGCGCTCCGGCCGGGAGCACGGTGCGGATACCGTTCGGGACGTGGGATCGCGCCAGCGGAGGGAAGGGTCGAGAACCAGCCCTTGTGGCGCGGCGACCGCCTAGCATGCCAGCATGGCCGCACGCAACACGGACCGGCGCGGCTCTGCGCGCCACGGCGGCGGAAGTGTGACGCAGCCGGCCTCAGCAGGCGAGGCGATCGCACCGCCGGGTGCTGGCGATCATCTTCGCCATGGCGTTGGCGCCGGGGTGACCGAGGATGCCGCTGTTGCCCAGGACGTACGAGGGCGTCGCGTAGAGGCCGAGATCGGCCGCCATCCGCATCTGGCTCTTGAGCGCCAGCCGGACCTCCTCGCTGTCGGCGATTTCCTCGATGTCCGCCTGCGCGATGCCGAGCGCGGCCGCGGCCGTGAGGGCGCCGGGCCCGTCGATGCGGCCGGGCTTGCTCAGCAGCGTCCGGTAGAATCCCCAGGCGGCCGCAGCGCCGAGCTTGCGCTGAACCGCCAGCATCACCTTGGCGGCCTGGGCGGATTGCGGCGACAGGATCGGGTTGTTGACGAGGCCGATGCGCAGGTCCGGATCCGATTCGTGCAGCGCCATCACATCGGCCGCGGCCTTGCGGCAGTACGGGCAGTTGAAGTCGAAGAACTCGTACAGCGTGGTCTGCGCCTCGCGCGGTCCCGCATAGGTGACCCCGCGCAGGCCCGGGATCTGCCCGGTGATCTCACCAGGCAGGATCGAGTTCGCGACCGGCCGGCCATCATCGCCCGTCACCGCGACGCGCTGGCCGTAGGATTGCGCGGCCGCACGCCCGAGCCCGGCGCCCAGGGACGCGCCGGCCGCGGCGGCGATGAGGTGACGACGGGACAGCGCCATGGAATCCGTCCGGGACAGAGGGGATCGTTCGGCCGGAGCGGGGCCGGAACAGGAACTTGCGCCGACAGATGATGCCGGTTGGTGAACGCCGCCCTACCGGATCCCGGCCGGGCGGTCGCCGACCGCCCAGGCCATGGCCTGCTCCAGCCGGTCGTTGCCCCAGAACAGCTCGCCGTCGTCGGCCAGGAAGGTCGGGGCGCCGTAGATGCCGCGAGACCGCGCCTCCTCGACGCTGACCCGGAGCCGGGTCTTGTTGGCCTCGCCGGCGGCAGCGCGCACCGTCTGTGTGCCGTCGAGACCGAGCGAATCGAGGATCTCGACCACGGCGGACGGCTCGGCGATGGAGCGTCCTTCGGCGAAGCTCGCGGTGAAGACCGCCTTCGAGAACGGCACAAGCCAATCCTGGTCGTGCCCGTAGACCGCCGCCCGCACCGCGCTGAGGCTGTTCTGCGGAAACTGGGCCGGCCGGGTGAGCGGCGGCAAGCCGAGTCGGGCGGCCTCGCGCTCCACGTCCCGCCACATGTTCTTGCCCTTGGCCGGGTAGAGGTTGAACGGCGAGGTCGTCCAGCCCTGCGCCGCGAAGAGCGGCCCGACCAGGAACGGTCGCCAGCGCACGGTCACGCCCGCATCGGCGGCGGCCGCCTCGATCCGCATCGCCGCCAGATAGGAATACGAGGAGGCGAATTCGTACCAGAACTCCAAGGTTGGCTGGCGCGCCATAGATTTCGCTTCTCCGATGCTCTCGTGCGGCGGGGATCAGGCAATGCCCGCGCCGCGCCGTGCCTCACACGGCCGCAAGGCCGTCATGAGGCGAAACGCTGTCGATCGTCCGGAACAGGCTACGCGCGAGGCGGCACGCCGGTTGCAGGCCGATGATGCCCGCGATAAGCCGCCGACACCCTGCACCAGTTCCGGAACCAGCATGTCCGATCCCGCGAAGAGCCCCGTGAAGAAGGTGGTGCTGGCCTATTCCGGCGGCCTCGACACCTCGATCATCCTGAAGTGGCTGCAGACCACCTACGGCTGCGAGGTCATCACCTTCACGGCCGATCTCGGCCAGGGGGAAGAGCTGGAGCCGGCCCGCCGCAAGGCGGAGCTGCTCGGGATCAAGCCCGAGAACATCTTCATCGAGGACCTGCGCGAAGAGTTCGTGCGGGATTACGTGTACCCGATGTTCCGGGCCAACGCGGTCTACGAAGGCGTGTATCTGCTCGGCACCTCGATCGCGCGGCCGCTGATCGCCAAGAAGCAGATCGAGATCGCCGAGCGGCTGGGAGCCGACGCGGTCTGCCACGGTGCCACCGGCAAGGGCAACGACCAGGTCCGGTTCGAACTCGGCTACTACGCGCTGAAGCCCGATGTCACCGTGATCGCCCCCTGGCGCGAATGGGACCTGCGCTCCCGCGAGCAACTGATCGCCTTCGCCGAGCAGCACCAGATCCCGATCGCCAAGGACAAGCGCGGCGAGAGCCCGTTCTCGGTGGACGCCAACCTGCTGCACGCCTCCTCCGAGGGCAAGGTGCTGGAGGATCCGGCCGTCGAGGTGCCCGACTACGTCTTCTCCCGGACGATCTCGCCGGAGCAGGCGCCGGACACCCCCACCATCGTCACCATCGGGTTCGAGAAGGGCGACGCGGTGTCGATCGACGGCGAAGCCCTGTCGCCCGCGAGCCTGCTGGCCAAGCTCAACCAGCTCGGCCACGACAACGGCATCGGCCGGCTCGACCTCGTGGAGAACCGCTTCGTCGGCATGAAGAGCCGCGGCATGTACGAGACGCCGGGCGGCACGATCCTGTTGCCGGCCCACCGGGCGATCGAATCGATCACGCTGGACCGCGGCGCGGCCCACCTCAAGGACCAGCTGATGCCGCAATACGCGGAGCTGATCTACAACGGCTTCTGGTTCTCGCCCGAGCGCGAGATGATCCAGGCGCTGATCGACAAGAGCCAGGAGAAGGTCACCGGCACGGTGCGGCTGAAGCTCTACAAGGGCGGCGTCCACGTGATCGGCCGCGAGAGCCCGCACTCGCTCTACGACCAGGACCTCGTGACCTTCGAGGAGGGCGCCGTCGCCTACGATCACCGCGACGCGGCGGGCTTCATCAAGCTCAACGCCCTGCGGCTGCGCACCCTGGCGCAGCGCAAGAAGCGGGACGCCTGAGCGTCCCCCCCCCCGGGAGGCCCGCGCTCAGGCGGGCTCCCAGACCGAGGCTGCGTTCCGGCGGAACAGGCCAGGCCCGAGATCGGCGTAGCGCAGGAAGATCTGGAAAGCCGGCTGCATCTCGCGGTGGAGCCGGGCCAGGCTGTCCTCGTCGGTGGCGCCGCCGATATGCTGCCCCATGGCCAGCGTGTACGGCCCGGTCCCGCCATAGGGCCGGTCCAGGTCAATGCGCGGCACGCCGTGCCCTGCGTCCCAGACGTGGTTGAGCTGCGGAATCAGGGCCAGATGCGCATCCGTCACCGCGAAGGTGATGTGCTCCGGCGTCTCGCCGGTGGCGGCATCCCGGAACACGTCGGTGATCGACGCGCAATCCAGCTTGGCGAGCGGGTTGTGGTACTGGTAGCGGCCGGGCTTGAGCTTGGCGTTCTGCGAGAACACGGCGATCCCGTCCTCCAGCGCCCGGTGCTCCTCCTCGGCGCCGTCGTCGTCCCCCGTGACGTTGGCGATGTCGCCGTCCCGGTCGTGGCTGCCGTAGGGCGCCTCCGGGTGGATCATCGGCGCGCCGGGCTCGGTGCCGTTCCAGGCGACCACCATCCGGCGGATCAGGGCGATGCGCTCGAGGGTGAGGTCGTAGACGGCGTCGTTCATGGTCAGGCGATCCCGGATGTCGTGGTTCTGGCGCCCCTCTTACAGAGCCGATTCGGAGGCTGCTACCGCCCGGAACGGCCTTGTGCCTCCACGTGATTGGTCATACGTATATCCCAGCTGGATATCCCATACTTCGATTGAGATATCTCCAGGAGGTTGCGCATGGCCAGTTCCACGGTGTTTTCCAGCAATCGCAGCCAAGCGGTGCGGCTGCCCAAGGCGGTCGCTTTCCCCGCCGACGTGCATCAGGTCGACGTCTTGAAGATCGGCCGCAGCCGTGTGATCGTTCCACAGGGGCAGAGATGGGACGATTTTTTTTTGAATGAGCCGTGCGCGAGCGAAGATTTCATGAACGAACGCGTGCAGCCAGCAGCGGAGACGCGCGAGTTGTTCTGATGTTGACGTACATGCTTGATACAAACATCTGCATCTACGTCATAAAGAGGCATCCGGCCGCAATCCGTGAAAGATTCAATGCGCTCGCGGAGCAGCTTTGCATTTCTAGCATTACGTTGGGCGAATTGCATTATGGGGCGGAAAAATCGGTGCGCCGCGCCGAGAATCTAACGAATATCACTCACTTCGTAGCGCGGCTGGAAGTGCTGCCCTTCACCGATAAGGCAGCGGCCCATTATGGGCAGGTTCGCGCCGAACTTGAGCGGGCCGGAACACCGTGCGGTATCCACGACATGCAGATCGGCGCTCACGCTCGCAGTGAGGGTCTGATCGTTGTGACCAACAACATGCGGGAGTTCAGCCGCATGCCCGGGGTAAGGTCGGAAAATTGGCTGACGGCGCCGATTGGACCGGCCGCCTAACCCCGCCATGCGCCTCCTCGACCGATACCTGCCGACCTACCAGTTCAGCGAGACGCATGCCTGCCTGGTGGCTGCCGAACCCGCCGCGATCCTCGACAGCGTCGTCGCCTATCGGCCGGACTCGGACCGGTTCTTTCGGCTCATGATCGGCCTACGGGAGCTGCCGATGCGCCTCTTCGGCGAGCCGGAGGCTCTGCGGGCGCCGTTCGGATTCCACGACTTCACGCTGCTCGCCCGGAGCGAGAGCGAGATCGTCTACGGCTTGATCGGCCGGTTCTGGCGCCCGAATTTCGGCCTGGAGCCCATCGCCGACGGTGCGGCGTTCCTCGCGTTCGATGCAGCCCACGTCGCCAAGCTCGCCTTGGCCTTCACGGCGCGGTGCGATCCCGAAGGCCGGACCCGGCTCGTCACCGAGACGCGGGTGTCCTGCGCGAGCCGCGCGGCGCGGCTGAAATTCACGCCCTACTGGCTCCTGATCCGCCCGGTCAGCGGTCTCGTGCGCCGCCGTACCCTCGCGTCGATCAAGAGCGCCAGCGAGCAGCCAGCGAGCACCGGATCGTAAAAAAATTATCGCCGCAGGCAGCCCGTAAGCCCTTCGATCTGGCCCATCATGGCTTGGATCTGCGCGGCGCGCCGGCGCACGCCGGGGGAGGGGCGGCCGGCGCTGCGGGTG
>NZ_VRVD01000560.1:0-3107 GCF_008040015.1 Methylobacterium sp. WL18
GATGGGCGCCGTGGCGCGCGCCGCCCTGGCGGCGGGCGGCCACGTCACCGGCATCATCCCGGACTTCCTGCAGGCGCGCGAGCACATGCTCGACGCCGTGCAGGAGACCGTGGTTGTGCCCGACATGCACACCCGCAAGCGTCTGATGTTCGAGCGCTCGGACGCCTTCGTGACCCTGCCGGGCGGCATCGGCACCCTGGAGGAACTGGTCGAGCAACTCACCTGGGCGCAACTCGGGCGGCACCGGAAGCCGGTCGTGCTGGTCTCGGTGGCCGATTTCTGGGCGCCGCTGCTCGACCTGTTCGAGCACATGCGCGGCCACGGCTTCATCCGCGAGGGGCTGGACCTCAGCTACACCGTCGCCCGGGACGCGGCCGCGGTGGTGCCGCTGCTGCGCGAGGCCGGCCACGAGCCGGACCCCCAGGCCGAGGAGATCGTCAAAGAGCGGATGTGAGGCCGGGCCCGGACGCTTGGCTGCTCGGTCCCCTCGGACGCTTGGCCGCGCCGGCGTCCGTGAGGTCGGTGCGACAGGTCGGTGTATGAGGCCGGCGCCGCCGCACGGGGCGGCGGCAGGCGGAGTCCGAGCATGCGCGTCCCGATCCTGGCGGCCCTGGCGCTCGTCTGCCTCGCCGCCGCGGCCTCCGCGCAGGCGCCGCCGGTCCTCCAGACCCTCGATTACGCCAACACCCGGTATTCCGACCTCGCCCGGATCGACGCCGGCAACGTCTCGCGCCTGAAGGTCGCCTGGACCTTCTCCACCGGCGTGCTGCGCGGGCACGAGGGCGCCCCGATCGTGGTCGGGAACCGGATGTTCGTGCACACCCCGTTCCCGAACGTGGTCTACGCACTCGATCTCGACCACGACGGCAGGATCCTCTGGCGCTACGCCCCGCGCCAGGATGCGAGCGTGATCGCGGTGATGTGCTGCGACACGGTCTCGCGCGGCCTCGCCTACGCGGACGGGCGGCTGTTCCTGCAGCTGGCCGACACCACGGTCGTGGCCCTGGACCCGGAGAGCGGCGGGGTCCTGTGGTCGGTGAAGAACGGCGACCCGGCCCGGGGCGAGACCAACACCGCCACGGTCCTGCCGGTGCACGGCAAGCTCATCGTCGGCATCGCCGGGGGCGAGTACGGCGCCCGCTGCCACGTCACCGCGTACGATCAGGCCACGGGCCGGCGCCTCTGGCGCGCCTACGCCACCGGGCCGGATGCCGACATGCTGGTCGATCCGGACAAGACCACCGAACTCGGCCGCCCGATCGGCCGGGATTCCTCGCTCACGAGCTGGGAGGGCGACCAGTGGAAGATCGGCGGCGGCTGCAGCTGGGGGTGGTTCTCGTACGATCCGGCGCTGAACCTCGTCTATTACGGCACCGGCAACCCGGCGACCTGGAACCCGGCCCAGCGCCCGGGCGACAACCGGTGGACCATGGCGATCTTCGCCCGCGACCCCGACACCGGGCTCGCCCGCTGGGTCTACCAGATGACGCCCCACGACCAGTGGGACTACGACGGCGTCAACGAGATGATCCTCACCGAGCAGGTGATCGACGGACGCCCGCGCCGGGTGCTCACCCATTTCGACCGTAACGGCTTCGGCTACACCCTCGACCGCGCGACCGGCGCGGTGCTGGTGGCGGACAAGTTCGACCCGAGCGTCAACTGGGCGAGCCGGATCGACCTGGACCGCGCCTCCCCGGGCTACGGGCGGCCGGTGGTGGACAAGCGCTACGCGCCCGGCGAGGCCGACGAGGAGGAGGTCACCAAGAACATCTGCCCGGGGGCGCTCGGCGCCAAGAACCAGCAGCCGGCGGCCTACTCGCCGGTCACCCGGCTGTTCTACGTGCCGACCAACCACATGTGCATGGATTACGAGGCGTTCCGGGTGAGCTACACGCCGGGCCAGCCCTATGTCGGCGCGACGCTGACCCTGCACCCGCCCGAGGGCTCCGACCGGACCGGCGCGTTCATCGCCTGGGACGGGGCCAAGGGAAAAATCGCCTGGACGATCCCGGAGCCGTTCTCGGTCTGGTCCGGGGCGCTCGCCACCGCCGGCAACGTCGTCTTCTACGGCACGCTCGAAGGTTACCTGAAGGCGGTCGACGCCCGGGACGGGCACGAGCTGTACCGGTTCAAGACGCCGTCCGGCATCGTCGGCAACGTCACCACCTACCAGCACAACGGCCGGCAATACGTGGCGGTGCTGTCCGGGATCGGCGGCTGGGCGGGCATCGGGCTGGCCGCCGGACTGACCGACCCGGCGGACGGTTCGGGCGCAGTCGGCGGCTACGCGGCCCTGTCGCGGTACACCGCGCCCGGCGGCCAGCTCACGGTGTTCGCCCTGCCGGAGTGAGCCCGCGCGGACCCGTGCCGACGAAGTCCACGAACGCCCGCAGCGGCGCCGGCAGGTGCCGGCGGCCGGGATAGTAGAGGAACGGGCCGGAGAAGACCTGCCACCACGGTTCCAGCACCGGCTCCAGGGCGCCGCCGTCGAGCTGGGGGCGCAGCCAATCCTCGAACAGGTGGATGATCCCGGTTCCGGCCACCGCCGCCGCGACCGCGAGGTCGCTGGCGCCGACGCGCACGATCAGCGGGCCGGACGGATCCACGCGGACGATCTCCCCGTCGCGCTCGAACTCCCACGGCGCCGTCAGGCTGCCGCTCGGGAACCGGCCCAGCAGGCAATCGTGGGCCAGGAGGTCGCGCGGATGCTGCGGGCGCCCGCGCCGGTCGAGATAGGCCGGGGCCGCCGCCGTGGCGAAACGCTGCCGCCGCGGGCCGATCGGCACCGCGATCATGTCCTGCTCAAGCCGCTCGTCGTAGCGGATGCCGGCGTCGCAGCCGGCCGCCAGCACGTCCACGAAGCCGTCCTCGACGACCAGTTCGAGCCGGATCTCGGGATAGGCGGCCAGGAAGGGCGGCACGATCGCGGGCAGGACGAGGCGTGCCGCGCTCAGCGGCACGTTGAGCCGGAGCGGTCCGGCCGGCCGGTCGCGGAACCCGTTCACCACGTCGAGGGCGGCCTCGACCTCTCCGAGCGCCGGGCCGAGCCGCTCCAGCAGGCGGGCGCCGGCCTCGGTGGGCGCGACGCTGCGGGTGGTCCGGTT
>NZ_VRVD01000561.1:0-3103 GCF_008040015.1 Methylobacterium sp. WL18
CCGGCCCGATCGGCGGGATCGTCGGCGGTGCCGTCGGTGCGGCCACCGGCACGGTGGGCGGCATCCTCGGCGTCGACATGGCGCCGCGCTTCCGCAGCTACGTCCGCGAGCGCAACGTCCGCTCGTACGATTACGACGGTCGCGTCGCCGTCGGCTCGACCCTGCCGTCCTCCGGCGTCACCTACTACGACGTCCCGAACGAGTACCGCGTGCAGCCGGGCTACCGCTACACCGTCGTGAACGACCGTCCGGTGCTGGTCGATCGCGGCCACCGGATCGTCGAGGTCATCGACTGATCGCACGGGCCGGTCCCGTGCCGGCCCACCGGGCCCCGGAGCGACCCGCTCCGGGGCCCGTCTTCGATCCGCAGGACGACGGAGGCGCAACGGTTCTCCAGCGAAGCCGTTGATCCGCCACGTGAACCATGAGGCGACCATGAGCCAGGATCCAGGCGACCCCGGCGCGACGCTGCCGGAACTGGTGCGCGATCACCTCGGCCAGCAATTGCGCGGCGTCCTGCCGGTCGGGACCGACAAGCCCCGCTTCCTCGGGGACGATCCGGCGCCGGACGCGTTCGAGCCGCAGATCCGCCGGCTCGAGACCCGGCTGAAGACCCATGAGGAGGGTACCGAGGCGGTCGGCCAGGCTCTCGACCAGATCCTCGACGCCCTGGGCGTGAAGCCGGACGACGCCGACAAGCCTCAGGCTTGAACGGTAAGCCCCCGGTCTGAAACGCGATGCCGCGTCAGACCCGCGGCTTCTCGGCCAGCAGATCGCGGATCTCCGACAGGAGCTTCACGTCCGCCGGAACCTCGGCCACAGCCTCGGGCTTCTTGGCCTCGGCGTTCTGAAGCTTGTTCATGGCCCGGATCACCAGGAACAGCACGAAGGCCACGATCATGAAGTTGATGGTCAACGTCAGGAACTGGCCGTAACCCAAGACGGCGCCTTGCTTCTTGGCGTCCACGTAGGGCAGGCCGGCCTGCACCTTCGATGAGAGCGGGATGTAGTAGTTCGAGAAATCGAGCCCGCCCGTGATCGCCCCGATCGCCGGCATGAACAGGTCCTGCACGGCGGAATTGACGATCGATCCGAAGGCCGCGCCGATGATCACGCCGACCGCGAGATCGACGACGTTCCCGCGCAGGGCGAATGTCTTGAATTCCTCGAGCATGCGCCGTCCCCCACCGATTCCGGGGTCAGACTACGGAAGATCGCCTGGAAAGCCAGCGCGGCGCCCGCCTATCCCCCGGTGATCGCAGGCCCGGCCGGGTCGTCGATCGCGGTGGCCGCCTCGGCCTTGGCGCGACGGCGGTACTGTGCGGCGACCACCGGGATGGTCAGCAAGTAGCCGCCGCTCACCGCCACCAGGGCCTCGAACGGGTAGCTGATCAGGATGCCGAACGCCGCGACGCCGAGCAAAAAGATCGGCAGGACGAGGCTGCGCGGCACCCGCTTGCCCATGGTCTTGCCCGAGAAGGTCGGGACCGTGGACACCACCAGCAGGGCGATGGCGAGCACGTAGATCAGGATCGCCGAGGCGATCCAGCCCTCTGCGCTGAAGCCGAGGAAGTGCAGGTAGAGCGGCAGCATCGCGGTCAGCGCGCCCGCAGGGGCCGGCATGCCGACGAAGAAGTCCTTCTTCCATTCCGGCCGGTTCGGGTCGTCCAGCATGGCGTTGAAGCGGGCGAGCCGCAGCGCCATGGCGATGGCGAAGATCAGCGCCACGATCCAGCCGGCGGATTTCAGGTGGAACAGCGCGAAGCCGTAGAGGATCAGCGCCGGCGCGCAGCCGAAATTCACGAAGTCGGCCAGCGAATCGAGTTCGGCCCCGAAGCGCGAGGTGCCCTTGAGCAGCCGCGCCACCCGCCCGTCGATGCCGTCGAGCACGCCGGCCGCCACCACGGCGATGACGGCGGGCTCGAACTTGCCTTCGAAGGCCAGCCGGATCGCCGTCAGCCCGAGGCAGAGCGCCATCAGGGTGATCATGTTGGGCGCGATCATCCGGAACGGCACCGGCTTGAACCGGCGCGGGCGCGGCTCGTTCGGATCCGGTGCGAAGGGCGGGAACAGGTCGTCCATGGCCGTCTAGATCCGCTTGAACTGCCGCCCGGGGCCGCCGCCGAGGTCGGCCAGCACCGTCTCGCCGGCCACAGCCTTCTGGCCGAGCCCGACCAGCACGGTGGCGCCCGCCGGCAGGTAGACGTCCACCCGGGAGCCGAACCGGATCAGGCCGAACCGCTCGCCCACCGACAGCACGTCGCCGGCCGAGACGAACCCGACGATCCGCCGCGCCACCAGGCCGGCGATCTGGACCACGCCGACGCGCTTGGCCTGCCCGGCATGACTGGTCTCGATCACCATCCCGTTGCGCTCGTTGTCGTCGCTGGCCTTGTCGAGTTCGGCGTTGAGGAACAGGCCGGGCGTGTAGTGGATCTGGCCGATTCGCCCTGAGACCGGCACCCGGTTCACGTGGCAGTCGAACACGTTCATGAACACCGAGACCCGCAAGGTGGGCACCTGCGGCAGGTCGAGTTCGGGCGGCGGCAGCACGGTGGCGATCAGGTTGACGCGCCCGTCCGCGGGCGAGACCACGAGCCCGTCTTCCACCGGGGTGATCCGCTCCGGGTCGCGGAAGAAGTAGCAGACCCAGAGGGTGAGGATCAGGAAGATCCAGCCGAAGAACTGCGAGAAATAGCCGGCCAGCACCGTGAGCACGATGCCGATCAGGATGAAGGGATAGCCCTCCTTGTGGATCGGCACGAGCGTCCGACGGATCGTCTCGATCAGGTCTGTCATCGTGTTCCGGACTCAACGGCGCCGCGGGCGGGCGGACATGTCGGACGCGCGGATGGCAGCCCGCCGGGCCGGCGTCAACGTGTCGGGGCTTTCCGCCTCTCTATCAGACATGCGTCATCGTCCCCACCCGCCTGCCGCGCCGGGCCCGGTAATCCAACCCCGAGGGACGCGGGATGCCACGGGGACCCTGGCGCCGGCTATGGCTGTACGGCATCCGCGATTGCACCTTCTGCCGGCACCTCTGATACAGGTCCCCCATGATGGGCAGGCCGCGCTCGCGACGACGGCGCGAGCCGAGCGCGGC
>NZ_VRVD01000562.1:0-3101 GCF_008040015.1 Methylobacterium sp. WL18
CTCGACGCCGCCGGCTACGGCCGCCCCCGCACCGACCCGCGGACGGTGCTCGACCGCCTCCGGGCCCAGGCCTGACCCGTCGTTCCGTTCGCCACCCGAGCAACTACCCAAGCGATCACCCGAGCCACAGGAGCACGACCGATGATGCCGCAGATGCCCCACACCGCCGCCTGGAAGACCTTCACCCTGGTGAGCTTCACCGCCGCCGCCGCCATGCTGGCGATCGGGATCTTCTTCCTGCCCGCCGATATCTGGATCAAAGGCTACCTCGCCATGGCGGCGCTCTTCCTCACCGGCACGACCTTCACCCTGGCCAAGACCCTGCGCGACGAGCACGAGGCGAGCCGGCTGATCAACAAGATCGAGGACGCCGCCGCCGAGCGGGTGCTGCGCGAGGCCGTGCCGGGCCGGTTGTGACGGCGGCCCCCGCCCTGTCTCAGGCCGTGGCGGCCAGGAACGCCGCCACGGCGTCCGAGAATTCCGGGGTGCGCAGGTAGCCGTAGGATTTGTGTCGGTTCTCGGTGCCGTCCGGCCTGCGGTAGGCGTTGATCACCGGCAGGTCCCGCACCCGGACCCCGGCGGCGTTCGGCGGGTAGGTCTCGGCGAGGTCGTCGCCCACCGTGGCGATATCCTGGCGGTCCATCAGGTTGGTCCAGGCCGTGACCGCCGCCGGCACGCGCAGGTCGCCGTGCTCGCCCGCGAGCTTCAGCTTCAATTCGGCGAGCCCCAGGGGCGAGCCGAGGGTGACCAGGGTGCAGCGGGGCAGGGGAGTCCCGTCCCGCTCGGCGGCCCGGAGCACGTCGTAGGCGATCAGCCCGCCCATCGAGTGCGCGGCGATCAGCACGTCGCGGTCGGCCGCCTCGGTCAGGGCCTCGCGCAGGCGCGCGCGGGCGGCGGCCCGGAACGCCGCGTCCGCGTGATAGCCCCAGAGGTCGTCGAGGCGGTATTCGAGGATCAGGTCGTCGACCGGCGTGAACCCGGTGGCCTCCTCCAGGTAGGAGAGGCCACGGTAGATCCGGTCCGTGAGGGTCGGCTCGGCCTGCTCGGGGGCGTCCGCCGGGGACGGGAACGGGCCGGTGCCGGAATCGGCATCGTAGGGCTCGCGGTTGCGCCCGCCCGCCAGGGGCTCCGGGTAGCGCAGGTCCGCCCAGTACACGAAGGTGAACGGCACCTCCGGCGGCGCGGCGCCGCGATTGCGGGCGAGGCCTTCCAGGATCGCCGCACGCCACCAGGCGGCCTTCTCATCCCGGGGCGGCTTGTTGGCGAGCCCGTGGATGCCGATGAGTGTCGTCCGGCCCAGGGCCCGCCCTCCCGGATCGCGATGCGTCCGCAGACGGGAGGTAGCGCCGAAATCCCGCGCCGGAACTGCGACGAATGCTGCGCCGGCTCTCCAGCGCGTCGAAGGAGTGCCGCCCGTCCCCGCGAAGAAACCGCGCGGTCAGTCGAACAGGCTCGAGACGCTGGCCTCGGTGGCGGTCCGGCCGATCGCCTCGCCGAGCAGGGGCGCGATGGTCGCCACCCGGATGTTGCGGGCGAGCTTGACGGCCTGCGTCGGCTGGATCGAATCGGTGATCACCAATTCCTTCATCCGCGAGGCGGCGATGCGCGAGACCGCGCCGCCGGAGAGCACGCCGTGCGTGATGTAGGCCGACACGTCCTTGGCGCCGGCCTTGAGCAGGGCCTCGGCGGCGTTGACCAGGGTGCCGCCGGAATCGACGATGTCGTCGACCAGGATGCAGGATCGGCCCTCGACCTCGCCGATGATGTTCATCACCTCGGATTCGCCCGGGCGCTCCCGGCGCTTGTCGACGATGGCGAGCGGGCAGTCGATCCGCTTGGCGATGGCCCGGGCGCGCACGACGCCGCCGACATCCGGCGAGACCACCATGCGGTCGGCACTCGGCAGCCGCTCCTTGATGTCGCGCACCATCACGGGGGCGGCGAACAGGTTGTCGGTGGGGATGTCGAAGAAGCCCTGGATCTGGCCGGCATGGAGGTCGAGGGTCAGGACGCGGTCGGCCCCGGCCTCGGTGATCAGGTTCGCCACCAGCTTGGCCGAGATCGGGGTCCGGCCCGAGGTGCGCCGGTCCTGCCGGGCGTAGCCGAAATACGGGATCACCGCCGTGATGCGCCGGGCCGAGGATCGACGCGCGGCGTCGATCATGATCAGCAGCTCCATCAGGTGGTCGTTGGCCGGGAACGAGGTCGACTGGACGATGAACACGTCCTCGCCGCGCACGTTCTCCTGGAGCTCGACGAAGATCTCCATGTCGGCGAAGCGCCTGACCATGCACTTGGCCAGCGGCAATTCGAGATAGGCGGCGATCGCCTCGGCCAAGGGCCGGCTCGCGTTGCCGGCGATGATCTTGATCGAGGATTTCATGACGTCCGCCCACTCGCGGCCGAGCTTCGCGCCGCGCTCCGAATACCGGCCCGCACCGGGCCGGATGGATCTGATGACGGGCGAGGCTCTTAGCAGCGGGCCGAAGGTGTCACAATGCCTTCACGGGCGCGCCGCACAGGCGCGCGCCCGGACCGGCCGGTGCCGGAGTCCGGCTCAGGCGACCGGCGGCTCCAGCAGCCGGTGCAGGTGGACCACGAAGTAGCGCGTCTGCGCGCTGTCGACGGTGGCCTGCGCCTTGGCCCGCCAGGCGGCCTGGGCGGTGGCGTAGTCCGGGAAGATGCCGACGATGTCGAGGCCCTTGATGTCCCGGAACCGGACGCCGTCGAGGTCCTGCAACTCACCACCGAAGACCAGATGGAGCTTCTGATCGCTATCGATCGCCGTCGCCATGACCTCTCCTCTCGATGTCCCGCCCGCGGCGCTCGCAGATGGCAGCCGCCCGGTCAAGCCCGAATGTCCGTCCCACGTCGCGGAACAACCGTGGGCCGGTATGCCCCCGGGACGGCTCCATCAGCGGTTCAGGATCCGGCCGCTCGGGGCGCCCCTGGGGGGACCCGGACGCGGCGATGCGGCGGGTACGACACCACCCCGCGCCCATGCTAGGGGCGGGACATGACACGCATGCTCCTCCGCGTCGCCGCCCTCACGCTCGGGCTCTGCGCCGTGCCGGCGCTGGGGCAGCCGGCCGCCAAGGCGC